>JAGACE010000050.1 GCA_017614275.1 Clostridia bacterium
CAGTTTCGTGATGCGCTCCTGGGCGCCGAGGACTTTGGATTCCAGTTCCTTGAGTTCCTGGGTGATGTACCGCTCGGCGTTCGTCAGCGTCTGCTTCCGGATCCATTCCTCCGGCACGCTGCCCTGGAAGGACCGGGGCACCTCCAGATAATAGCCGAAGACCTTGTTGTAGCCGATCTTCAGTTTCGGGATGCCGGTGCGCTCGCGCTCCTCCGCCTCGATGGTGGCGAGGTACCCCTGACCGCCCGCCACGATGTCCCGCAGTTCGTCGAGCTCCGCGTCGTAGCCGGCGCGGATCATGCCGCCTTCCCGTACGGTGAAGGGCGGTTCCTCCTCGATGGCCTCTTCGATGAGGTCGAGGATGTCCGTCAGCGGGTCGATCTCCTGCTCGATCTTCTGCAGGAGGCGGGGCTCGGCGCCCGCCAGAAGGGTCTTGAGGGGCAGCAGGGCGTGGATGGTCTCCCAGAGGCTGCGCAGCTCTCTGGCGTTGGCAGAGCCGTAGGAGATGCGGGTGATGAGCCGCTCCATGTCGTGGACGGTGGACATCTGTTCCGCCAGTTCCTCGCGCAGGGCGAGATCACCCACCAGAAACGCCACCGCGTTCTGGCGTTCGGTGATGCCGCCGGGCGACAGCAGAGGCTGTTCGACCCAGGCGCGGAGCAGCCGTTTGCCCATGGCGGTCCGGGTCTTGTCGAGGACCCAGAGGAGGGTCCCCCGCTTCTCCCGGTTCCGCAGGGTCTCGGTCAGTTCCAGGTTCCTCCGGGCGGAGAAATCCAGTTTCATGTATTTGGCGTCGGAGTAGATCTGGATCTCCCGGATGTTGTCCAGGTCGGTCTTCTGCACGTCGTACAGGTAGCGCAGGGCCATGCCCAGCGCACGGACCGCGTTGTCCGAGGTCAGTTCCAGCTCTTCGAGATCCTTGTCAAAATGCTCTGTGACGGTCTGTGCCATGTCTTCGAGCCGTGTCTCATTTTCCTTCAGGGTCAGCAGACTGGTGCCTTCCTGCTTCTCCAGGAAGCTTTTGAGGCCCTTCAGTTTCGCGCCCTGGGCGTTGGTGAGGATCTCCCGCGGGGTGAATCGCCCCAGCTCGTTGAGGATGCGCTCGCCGTTTTTGCTCTCCTCCAGCTCCGTCAGCTGGACTTCTCCGGTGGAGACGTCGATGAAGCAGACGCCGGTGCGCCCCTCCCCGTGGAAGACGGCGCAGAGATAATTGTTCCGCGCCTCGTCCAGCATGGAGGTCTCGATGACCGTGCCGGGGGTGACGATGCGGATGACTTCCCGCTTCACGAGCCCCTTGGCCAGAGCGGGGTCCTCCACCTGCTCGCAGATGGCGACTTTGAACCCTTTGGCCACCAGCCGGGCGATGTACGGGTCCACGCTGTGGAACGGCACGCCGCACATGGGGGCGCGCTCCTCTTTCCCGCAGTCTTTGCCGGTCAGGACCAGATCCAGCACAGAGGACACCAGCTTCGCGTCGTCGAAGAACATCTCGTAGAAGTCCCCGACCCGGTACATGAGGATGGTGTCTTTATAGTCCTCTTTGATGGAGAGGTATTGTTTCATCATGGGGGTAAAATCCGCCATCGATCCACACTCTTTCTAAACTTATGTTATCCGACCAGCTCGCCCTTCAGGATCCAGGTGAGCGGTTCTGTGACAAGGACGTCCGCGAAGGTGCCGATGCGCTCCTCCGGTCCGTCGAATTCGATCATGATGTTTTCCGAGCTCCGTCCGCAGAGCCGTCCCGCCTTGTTGCGGGACTCGACGAGGACCCGGTAGGTCTTCCCCTTCATGGCCGCGGACCGGGCCGCCGCCACCTGTTCCTGCGCCGCCTGCAGTTCTTCGAACCACCGCTGCTTCTCCTCGCGGGACACGGGGTCCGGCATGGAGGCGCCGGGGGTGCCCACCCGGGGAGAGAACAGGAACGTGTACAGCGAGGAGAACCCGACTTCCTCCACCAGGCTGACGGTGTCCTTGAACTGTTCGTAGGTCTCTCCGGGGAAGCCGACGATGATGTCGCTGGTCAGCGCCAGGTCCGGCATCACCTGCCGCGCGCAGCGGACGGTCTCCAGATACCGCTCCCGGTCGTAGTGGCGATTCATCCGACGGAGCACCTCGCTGTTGCCGGACTGGACCGGCAGGTGCAGGTGGTTCTCCACCTTCTCACAGGCCGCCATCGTGTCGAGGAGCGCTTCCGAGCAGTCCTTCGGATGGGAGGTCATGAAGCGGATGAGGAAGTCGCCGGGCAGGTCGTTGATGTCCCGGAGCAGTTTCGGGAAGAGTTCCCTCTCTCCGAAGTCGTTGCCGTAGGAGTTGACGTTCTGCCCGAGGAGCATGATCTCCTTGAACCCGGCCTTTGCCAGGGACTCGGCCTCCGCCAGGACGTCTGCATACTGCCGGCTGCGCTCCCGGCCCCGGACGCGGGGCACCACGCAGTACGTGCAGAAATTGTTGCAGCCGTAGGAGATCGGCAGGAAGGCTTTCATCCGGTTCGAGTGCCGGACGCTCAGGCCCTCCGCGATGTCATCATCGTCGTCGGACAGGTCGAAGACCCGCTCCCCGGTCATCAGGTGCCGGCGGAGCAGCTCCGGCAGCCGGTACTGGACATGGGTGCCGAACACGAGGTCCACATACGGGAAATGGCTCTTCAGGCGTTTGGCGACATGCTCCTGCTGGACCATGCAGCCGCAGAGCGCGATGACGAGGTCCGGGTTCGTCTTCTTGAACTCCTTCAGCCGGCCCACGTTCCCGTAGACCCGCTCCTCGGCGTGTTCCCGCACGGCGCAGGTGTTGAACAGGATGAAGTCGGCCTCCGCGGGCGTGTCGACGAACTCGTAGCCCATCTGTTCCAGCAGGCCGTCGATCCGCTCTCCGTCCGCCACGTTGCCCTGGCATCCGTAGGTGTGGGTGAACGCTTTCGGAGACACGTCTCCGAAGCGGTCCTGCAGCAGCTGACGGACTTCGGTCAGGTATTCAAATTGCCGGTCGAGTTCGCTGTTCGGCACTGCCAAAACCGTCACCTGCCCTTCGAAAAATAGTCAGAATATTATACCATATATTCTCTATAAAATATAAGGACATCCGTAGATGTCCTTTTCGTGTTTTTCTCATTTGTATTCGGGTGCCAGATCTGCGGCGTAGACGCTCGACGGAACGGTGAAGGAGACGCTGCCCATGGAGGCGGGCGCCACTTCCATCTCATCGAAGCAGATCACGAGCCTGCCCTTCCCGTCGAAGTAGAAGTCCTGGTTCGGGTCGATCTCCCGGAAGTCGTCCTCCGGCAGATCGGTGTCCAGGAAGTAGTCGACGCTGTCGTCTTTCTGCATCTGCGTCCTCATCTGCTGTTTGATGTTCTCCGAGATGTGGTCGATGTACTCGTCTTTCTCGAAGAGATCGGACAGGATGACGACGTCTCCGGTCGCCTTGTCGAACGTGTAGTAGTCCTGAACGACCATCGTGTCCGCCCCGGCCTCTTCTTCGGTCACCCGGACGGTGTACCAGCGGTCATTGTCGCAGACGACGTCGTAGTAGATGTTCAGGGACCCGTATCCCCCGTCCGCGTGTTCCTTTTTGAACTGCGCCACGGCGGCCTCGTTCATTTGGTCGATCTCTTTGCCGGCCGCGGCGGCCGCCGGTTTCCCTTTTCCTTCGGCGTCGATCTTCGGTGTCTGCACGCTCAGGTCGGTGTTCGCGGTCTCCTCCGCGTAGTCCCGGAAGGTGACCGCCTTGAAGACGGTGCCGATCACCGGGAGCTGTGACAGCGCGCCGGCCACCGGGTAGGCCGTGTTCGGCAGGATCAGGAACAGTGCCAGGCAGGCGGCGGCTATGGTCGCGGGGATCCTCCAGAGGCGTTTGCGGGCCGCCTCGATCGGCATCACCTCCGCCTCGCGCTCCGGCAGGGCCTCCAGGGTGTCGGCCACGGCGCTGCGGACGTTCTCCGGCATTTCCAGACTCTCTTTTTCGAGAGCGGCCAGTTCTTTCAGATCTTTATCCGTCATAAGAAAACCCCTCCTTTTCCAGTTCGGCTTTCAGGGCGCTGCGCGCCCGCTCGAGCTGCTTGCGGACCGTGGCGGGCTTGACGTCCATCGCCTCGGCGATCTCCCCGGTCGGCAGATCCTCGTAGTAAAAGAGGAGCAGCAGGGTCCGGGAGGGCTCTGAGAGCCTCTGGACGGCATTCCAGAGCACGGCTCTGGTCTCGAACGAGACCGCGGCAGGCGGCTCGGGTTCCTCCTCCATCCGGTCGTCGGTCGGAAGAGTCCGGCCCCGGCGGCGCAATTCGTCCTTGCAGCAGTTGATGAGGATGCCGAACATCCAGGACCGGAACCGCTCGGGGTCCCGGAGCGAGTCCAGATGCTCATACGCCTTGAGGATGCTCTGCTGCATGCAGTCGAGGGCGTCCGCCTCCTGCTTCATATAACTCATCGCCAGCGCGTACATCCCGGTCTCGTTCTCTCTGACCCGGTCCGAAAACCAGGCTTTGTTCTGCGTCATGGTCCTCACCTCCTGCAAGTCAGACGATCCGGCGGCACGGTTTGTGACATGCCCCGTGAAAAAGGACAGAAAAACACCGGTGACGCCCCCTCGAACAAAGGGCTTGTCTCCGGTGTGGTTTTCTGATGGGTTCGGATCAAAGATCTTTGATCCCGTTGAGCAGCTCTTTGAGTTCCGCCGCTTCTTCTTCGTTGAGCGTGACACCCTTGCCCATGCGCTCGTGTTCGGGAGCCCAGTCGCGGATGTCAAACTTCGGTTTGCCGCCGTTCCAGGAGACTTTGTTCAGTTCCTTGGTCCAGCCGCGGGCGTTTTCGGAAAGAACGCCGTACTCTTCGGTGATCTCATAGGTGAATTCCGGCATCGGTCAGTACCTCCTTTATAATTATAATTATAATTATAGGGTGATTATAACTCTTTTTTTCCGAAAATACAATAGATTTGTTTTTTATTCGAACAGGATGGTGCTGAAATAGCGCTCTCCGGTGTCCGGAAGGACCGTGACGACGGTCTTTCCCTTCCCCAGTTCCCGGGCCAGCCGCAGCGCCACGGAGACGTTGGTGCCGCTGGAGATGCCGCAGAGGATGCCTTCCTCGCGCGCCAGCCGCCGGGTGGTCTCCAGGGCCTCCTCGTCGGTGACGATGTAGATGTCGCTGTAGATCTCCTGGTCCAGAATGGCCGGGATGACGCCGTCTCCGATGCCCATCTGCAGATGGGTCCCGATATTGCCTCCGCTCAGGATCGCGGCGTTATCGGGCTCACAGGCCACGATCTTGATGTCCGGGTTGGCCTCCTTCAGGACACGGCCGATGCCGGACAGGGTCCCGCCGGTGCCGACGCCGGAGCAGAAGCCGTGGATGGGCGCCCCGTCCATGTCGGCGAGGATCTCCAGCGCGGTGTGCTGCAGGTGCGCCTCGATGTTGTTGGGGTTCTCGAACTGGTTCGGGATGAAGACGTTCGGGTCTTCCGCCGCCATCTCCTCGGCCATCTGGATGCATTTCTCGATGCATTCGCCGATGTTGTTGCGGTCGTGGACCAGCTTGACTTCCGCGCCGTACTGTTTGACGAGCAGACGGCGCTCCCTGCTGACGGAGTCCGGCATGATGATGACCACCTTGTAGCCCTTGACGGCGCCGACCAGAGACAGACCGATGCCCTGGTTGCCGCTGGTGGGCTCCACGATAACGGTGTCCGGGCCGATGCGGCCTTCCCGTTCGGCGGCCTCGATCATCTGGAACGCGGTGCGGGTCTTGATGGAGCCGCCCACGTTGAGGCCTTCATATTTCACCAGGACCTCCGCGTCGTCGGGACCGGTCAGGTGATTCAGGCGGACGAGCGGCGTGTTGCCGAGCGCGTCCAGCACGGTATTGCAGATCATATGTTTTGCTCCTCTTTTTTAAGCAGTGGAAGCCATTATAACACAAAAGACCCCGCGTTTCCACGCGGGGTCCTTGTTTCTGTCAAAAAACAGAGATCTTATTCGTTGATCGCGATGACAACGCCCGAACCGACGGTGCGGCCGCCTTCACGGATGGCGAAACGAAGGCCTTCCTCGATGGCGATGGGAGTGATCAGTTCGACGTCCATTTCGACGTTATCGCCGGGCATGCACATCTCGGTGCCGGCCGGAAGAGTGATAACACCGGTAACGTCGGTGGTTCTGAAATAGAACTGCGGTCTGTAGTTGTTGAAGAACGGAGTATGACGGCCGCCTTCATCCTTGGTCAGGACGTAGACCTGGCCACGGAACTTGGTGTGGGGGTTGATCGTGCCGGGCTGGCAGAGGACCTGGCCTCTTTCGATCTCGTCACGGGCAATACCACGAAGCAGGGCACCGATGTTGTCGCCGGCCTCGGCATAGTCGAGGGTCTTGCGGAACATTTCGATACCGGTGCAGACGGTCTTTTCTTTCTCGTCTTTCAGACCAACGATCTCAACTTCTTCGCCGGTCTTCAGCTGACCTCGTTCCACTCTGCCGGTGGCGACGGTGCCGCGGCCGGAGATGGTGAAGACGTCTTCAACAGGCATCAGGAAGGGCAGGTCGGACTTACGATCCGGAGTCGGGATGTAAGTGTCGATGGCGTCCAGGAGCTCCCAGATGGGCTTGAGGACTTCCGCGTCGGGGTCTCCGCCGTCATATTTGAGGGCCTGGAGAGCGGAACCGGCGATGA
>JAGACE010000051.1 GCA_017614275.1 Clostridia bacterium
AGATCTTCCGCCCGATTCAGAAGGTCGGCATGTACGTGCCCAACGGCACCGCGCCCTATCCCTCCACCGTCCTGATGGATATCGTCCCTGCGCGGATCGCCGGCTGTGAAGAGATCATCATGGTCAGCCCTCCGGGGCGCGACGGCCGTCTGCCGCCCTCCATTCTGGCTGCGGCAAAGGTGGCCGGCATTACCCGCATCTTCAAGGTCGGCGGCGCACAGGCGATTGCCGCCCTGGCCTACGGGACCGAAAGCATCCCCAAGGTCTACAAGATCATCGGTCCCGGCAACGCCTATGTCTCAGAGGCAAAGAAGCAGGTTCACGGCCTTGTGTCGACGGATACGGTGGCCGGACCGAGCGAGGTTCTGATTGTTGCGGATGAAAACAATGATCCCCGGGTCCTGGCGGCGGATCTGCTGGCCCAGGCCGAACACGACAAGATGGCGAGCGCCGTGCTGGTCACCGACAGCATGGACCTGGCCGAACAGGTGGCCGCGGAAGTCGACCGCCAGCTGAAGACACTGCCGCGGACGGAGATCGCGTCCGCGTCCATCGAAAACAACGGAAAGATCATCGTCACGGACGATCTGGACACCGCCGTCGCGATCTCCAACGAGATCGCTCCCGAGCACCTGGAACTGTGCATGGACGACCCCTTCGCGTACCTCGACAAGATCCGGCACGCGGGCTCCATCTTCCTGGGCCGGAACTGCCCGGAACCCCTGGGCGACTATTTCGCGGGCCCGAACCACACGCTGCCGACCGGCGGCACCGCGAAGTTCTCCAGCCCGCTGTCCGTGGACGACTTCGTCAAACAGTCGCAGTACATCTACTATACGAAAGAGGCCCTGTCCCGTGTCTATGAGGACATCGCCGACTTTGCCGATCACGAGGGTCTGCACGGCCACGCGAGAAGCATCCGCTCCCGGTTCGAAGACGATCCGGAATAAAGGGAGACCGAAGAAATGAGTCAGTATTTTTCGAAACGATATCAGGACCTGGAACCCTACATCCCGGGCGAACAGCCCCAGGACCAGTCCTATGTCAAACTGAACACGAACGAATCGCCCTTTGACCCGCCGAAGGAGGTCATCCCGGTCATCCGGGAGGCCGCCCGGAACATCCGGCTCTACTCCGACCCGGAGAGCCGGGAACTGCGGCAGGCCATCGCCGATTACTACGGTCTGGAACCGGAGAACGTCCTGGTCACCAACGGCTCGGACGAGGGCCTGAACTACGCCTTCATGGCCTTTTCGGACGAAGACCATCCCATCGTGTTCCCGGAGATCACCTACGGGTTCTACCCGGTCATCGCCAAGCTGAACCACATCCCTTATGAGACCTTCTCTCTGCGGGACGACTTCACGATCGACATCCGGGACTACGAGGGCCTCGGGAAGAACATCTGCCTCGCGAACCCCAACGCGCCGACGGGCATCGCCCTGTCGCTCGAGGAGATCGAGCAGATCGTCCGCACGAACCCCGACAACATCATCATCGTGGACGAGGCCTATGTGGACTTCGGCGCCCGCAGCTGCGTGCCGCTCCTGTACCGGTACGACAACCTGCTGATCACGCAGACGTTCTCCAAGTCCCGGTCCCTGGCCGGCGGACGCCTCGGCTTCGTGCTGGGCGCCAAAGAGCTCATCGCGGACATGAACACGCTGCGCAACGCCACGAACCCCTACAACGTCAACCGCATGACGGCGAAGGCCGGCATCGTGACGCTCCGGGAGAACACCTATTTCAAAAACAGCTGTCAGACCATCCAGTTCAACCGGCGATACACCCGCCGCGCTCTGGAACAGCTCGGCTTCGAGGTGCTTCCTTCCAGCGCGAACTTCCTGTTCGTGCGCATCGACCGCATCAGCGGGGAGGAGCTGTACCTCCGCATGAAGGAGAAGGGCGTCCTGATCCGCCACTTCTCCGACCCGAAGATCACAGACTGGAACCGGGTGACCATCGGCACCAAGGTCCAGATGGACATCTTCCTGCAGAAGGTCGAAGAGATCTTCCGGGAACAGGATGAAGAAAAGGAGAAGACCAAATGAGAACCAGCGAGATCGTCCGCAACACCGCGGAAACACAGATCACTCTGAAACTGGACCTCGACGGGACCGGCAAGAGCAACATCGACACCGGCGTCGGGTTCCTCGACCACATGCTGACCCTGTTTTCGAAACACGGCCGGTTCGACCTCGACGTCGTCTGCAAGGGCGACCTGAACGTGGATGCGCACCACACCACGGAAGACATCGGGATCGCGCTGGGCATGGCCTTCTCGGAGGCGCTCGGCGACAAGAAGGGCATCGTGCGGTACGGCAGCACCATCCTGCCGATGGACGAGGCTCTGATCCTCAGCGCCGCCGACCTCTCCGGCCGCAGCTACCTCGCCTATGAGTGCGCGATCAAGGCGCCGAAAGTCGGCGACTTCGACACGGAACTCGCGGAAGAGTTCTGGTACGGCTTCACCCGGAAGGCAGACCTGACCCTGCACATCCGTCAGCTGGCGGGCACCAACGCGCACCACATCATCGAAGGCACCTTCAAGTCCGTGGCGCGGACCCTGAAGGACGCGGTGGCGATCGACCCAGCGTACAAAGATGAGATCCCCTCCACGAAGGGAGTATTATAAGCATGATCGGCATCATCGATTACGGCATGGGGAACCTGTTCTCCCTGTCCTCTTCGCTGCGGTCGCTGGGGTATGAGGTGGAGATCACCGCGGACCCGAAGCGGCTGCGGGAGGCCGAGAAACTGTTCCTGCCCGGCGTCGGCGCG
>JAGACE010000052.1 GCA_017614275.1 Clostridia bacterium
AAATGCGATGTCTCCACCATCTGCATGGGCCTCGGCGCCAGCATGGGCGCGTTCCTGCTGGCCGCAGGCGCGAAGGGCAAGCGCTACGCGCTGCCGAACGCGGAGATCATGATCCACCAGCCCTCCGGCGGCGCCAGAGGACAGGCCACGGAGATCCAGATCGTCGCGGAGAACATCCTTCGCACCAGAGAACGCCTCAACAAGATCCTTGCCGAGAACACCGGCAAGCCCATCGAAGAGATCGCCCGGGACACCGAGCGGGACAACTTCATGACCGCCGAAGAAGCTCTGGAATACGGGATCATCGATAAAGTCCTCGACAAGAGAGACTGACCACGGAGGAAACGACCTTGGCTAGAAACGACCAGACAACGCTTCGCTGCTGTTTCTGCGGGAAGACGCAGGATCAGGTAGACAAGCTGATCTCGGGTATGAACAACACGTTCATCTGCGATGAGTGCGTAGAGCTCTGTGCGGAACTCATCAACGACGACCTGGAACTGAAGGCCGCCAAAAAGCGCCAGCGGAGCCAGAAGAACGTGAAGCCTCTGCCGAAACCGCAGGAGATCAAAGCCACCCTGGACGAGTATGTCATCGGCCAGGACCGCGCGAAGATCACCCTGTCGGTGGCGGTCTACAACCACTACAAACGCATCTTTTACGGCGAGCAGTCGGACGTGGAACTCCAGAAGAGCAACGTGCTCCTGCTGGGGCCCACCGGCGTGGGCAAGACCATGCTGGCCCAGACGCTTGCCCGGACACTCGACGTACCCTTCGCGGTCGCCGACGCCACCACGCTGACCGAAGCGGGCTATGTGGGGGAAGACGTGGAGAACATCCTTCTCCGCCTCATCCAGGCCGCTGATTTCGACGTGGAGCGGGCCGAAGCCGGCATCATCTACATCGATGAGCTCGACAAGATCGCCCGCAAGTCGGAGAACCCCTCCATCACGAGAGACGTCTCCGGCGAGGGCGTCCAGCAGGCACTGCTGAAGATCCTCGAGGGCACGGTGTCCAACGTCCCGCCCCAGGGCGGACGCAAACATCCGCAGCAGGAGTTCATCCAGGTGGATACCTCGAACATCCTGTTCATCTGCGGCGGGGCCTTCGACGGCATCGAGAAGATCGTCGAGAAGCGCTCCGGAAACGGGAGCCTCGGCTTCGGCGCCGAACTGAAGGCGACGAAGGAACTGGAACTGACGGAGGCGATGAAAAACGTCATCCCGCAGGATCTGGTGAAATACGGGCTCATCCCCGAACTGGTCGGCCGCATCCCGGTCCTGACCACTCTGGACGACCTGGACGAAGACGCTCTGGTGCGCATCCTGCAGGAGCCGAAGAACTCCATGGTCAAACAGTATCAGGAACTGTTCCGCATGGACAATGTGGAACTGACGTTCGACGAAGACGCGCTGCGCGCCATCGCCCGCGAGACACTCGAGAAAAAGACCGGTGCCCGCGGCCTGCGGGGCGTGATGGAACGGGTCCTCCAGCCGCTGATGTTCGACAGTCCTTCCGACTATCAGATCGAGTCCATTCGCATCACGGAAGACTGCGTGCTCGGCGAGGCCGAACCCGTCGTCACCCGCAATGAGAAACGCGAACAGCCGGCGCCGCTTCTGGTGTCTCCCTCTGCAGCTCCGCAGAGACGAAACAGACGTGGCAACGTCAGTTGAGAACGACCCCGCGGAACTGCTCTTTTCAAAAGGACAGTTCCGCGTTTTTTGACTTTCACAGGTGGTGAATCACAGAATGGATAACAACGAGCTCCATGTCTACGCCATACCGGTCGTGGCCCTGCGCGATCTCGTCGTGTTCCCGGAAATGGTCCTCCATTTCGACATCGCACGGCAGAAATCGATCCAGGCCATCAACGCGGCGATGGACTTTGGCCAGGAAGTCTTCCTGGTCGCTCAGAGATCTCCCGAGACGGAGAATCCCGCCTTCGGACAACTCTATAAGACCGGCGTCATCGCGAAGATCCGCCAGGTCATGACCGTGCCGAACTCCGACAACCTCCGCGTCGTCGTGGAGGGGGCGGAGCGCGCCAAAGTGGAACACGGCTACGACGGTTCCTTCCTCTACGCGGACGTCATCAAGATGGTCCCGAAGGGATATGCCCGCAAGGACGAGGAATACGCCATGGCCCTGCTCCGCCGCGCCCGCGACTATTTCAACGAGTACGCGGATTACGCGCCGAAGGTGGCCACGGACGTCATGCTGCGGATCGTCGGAGACGACTCGCCCGGCGGCATCGCCGATTACATCGCCTCCGTCATCCGGGTGGACTGTGCCGAAAAGCAGAAGATCCTGGAGACCGAGCACCCGCTGCGGCGGCTCGAACTCGTCTGCGAGTACCTTGCCCGTGAGATCGAGATGCTCAAGCTGGAGAACGAGATCTCCCGCAAGGTCGAGAAGAACGTCGACGACAACCAGAGAGAGTACTATCTGCGCGAGCAGATGCGCGTCCTCTCGGAAGAACTGGACGGGGGAGACGGAGTCGATGAGATCGAGGAATACCGGCAGAAGATCCTCGGCATCCAAAACATCGAAGACAAGCACCGCGACAAGCTGCTGAAGGAACTGAGCCGGCTCCAGAAGATGGGCGGCAACCCCAGTTCCGAAGCCACGGTCATCCGCAACTACCTCGACGTCGTGCTGGACCTGCCCTGGGACGCCTCGTCCGAGGACAATCTGGACATCGAGAAGGCGCGGAAGGTGCTCGACCGGGACCACTACGGTCTCGACGACGTCAAAGACCGCATCATCGAACTGCTGGCGGTCCGCCGGCTCGCGCCGGACATCACCGGCCAGATCATCTGCCTCGCCGGCCCTCCCGGCGTCGGCAAGACGT
>JAGACE010000053.1 GCA_017614275.1 Clostridia bacterium
GCTGCCGGTCTGTTCCCGTGGTGACCCATCGGGGACTCGAACCCCGGACACCTTGATTAAAAGTCAAGTGCTCTACCACCTGAGCTAATGAGTCATGATGCCGTCTTGCGACGACTTGTTATATCTTACTGTATCCCCCAAATGAAGTCAAGGAGAACAGAACGTGAGACTCAGCCGTGGAACTGCATGAACAGCGTGTAACCGACGGCGATGATGACGAAGATGACGCTGAGGACCTTGGTGATGTTCGCCAGGGTGTCATCCTTCGCGTGGCCGCTGGTCTTGTCGAAGAACTTGTTGTCGTTCATCTGCGCGCTGGACTGGCCGGTCATGGCAGAAGCGTCCGCTTCACGGTTTTTCTGAAGCAGAATGACGACGGTGATGAGAATGCCGAGGACGATGAGAACGATCGCGAATGCCATCTGAATGCCTGTCATGATGGTTCCTCCAATTAAAAATAATTATAAAGCCATAGAATAATAGCATAAGTCCCGCTGTATTGCAAGGAATTTCCTTTTAAAACAGCGGGACTTTTTGTCACAGCATCAGCTGATCGCCTTCCGTGTCTTCCGCAGACGGGAGCGCGCCGAGCGCGGGCAGAGACTTCGTGCGGTAGCGCGAGGGTTTGTTGAACTCGCCCTCCTCGTAGAGCCGCACGCCCATGACGCGCTGGCCCTTCTTCAGGCGCATGACGGAGACGCCCTGAGTGTTCTTCGTGGTCTTGGCGGCGAGCACCCCGGTGTTCAGCAGCAGCATACGGCCGCTGGAGGCCGTCAGGACGAGGTCTTTGTCCTCTTCGACGTAGATGGCCCCTGCCAGCGGAGCCTTGTCGGAAAAGGCCTTCAGGAGCTTTTTACGGCGGGTCACGGTATCGTACTGGCTCATCTCGACCTTGGCGACCTTGCCGTTCTCAAAGACGAAGATCATGAAGCCCTTGTACTTCTTGGTGACCGCCATGTAGACGGGGGCCTCCCCTTCCTCGAACTCGAGGACCGTGGGGACGAAGTCGCCCAGCACGGAGGCTTTCGTGTATTCGAAGTCGTCGATGCGGGACTTGTACACCTGACACTTGTCCGTGAAGAACAGGAGTTCGAGGTCGTTGGTGGTCTCCACCACTTCCTGCATGACGTCCCCGTCCTTCAGCTTCTGCTCCCCGCTCATGCGCAGGGACTGCGGGCTGATCTTCTTGAAGTAGCCCGCCTGCGTGTAGAAGATGGTGCAGGGCGCGTCGGAGACGACTTCCTCCTCCGGCTCGTCTTCGACGAGATCCATCGCGTAGATGATCTCCGAGCGGCGGGGCTGGCCGTACTTCTTGATGACGTCGTTCAGCTCGGCGATGATGATCTTCCGGATGCGGCTGCGGCGCTTGAGGGTGTCTTCCAGGTCCTCGATCTGCTTCTGCAGGTCTTCGACGTCCTGCAGCCGTTTGAGGATGAACTCGCGGTTGAGGTGGCGCAGTTTGATCTCCGCCACGTACTCCGCCTGGATCTCATCGATGCCGAAGCCGATCATCAGGTTCGGGACGACCTCCGCTTCCTCTTCGGTCTCGCGGACGATCTTGATGGCCTTGTCGATGTCCAGCAGGATCTTCTCCAGACCCTGTAACAGGTGCAGGCGGTCCTTCGCCTTCTGCAGTTCGAAATAGACCCTGCGGCGGACGCATTCCTCGCGGAAGGCGATCCACTCGAGGAGCAGGTCCCGGACGCCGAGCACGCGCGGCATGCCGGCGATCAGCACGTTGAAGTTGCAGGGGAACGACTCTTCCAGCGGCGTCATCTTGTAGAGCTTCCGCATCAGCTTGTCGGGGTCCGTGCCGCGCTTGACGTCGATGGTGATCTTCAGACCGTTCTTGTCGGTCTCGTCGCGGACGTCGGCGACCTCCTTCAGCTGGCCGGCCTTGGCCTTCTCGATGATCTTGTCGATGATGGCCTCGGACACGGTGGTCGGCGGGATCTCCGTGATGTCGATGCAGTGGTTCTTTTTGTCATAGGCGTAACGGGAACGGACCGTGATGCCGCCCCGGCCGGTGGACAGGACGTTGTCCATCTGGTCCCGGTCATAGATGATCATGCCGCCGCCCGGGAAGTCGGGGGCCTGCAGATAGTCCATGATGTCCGCGTCCTCATCCTTGATGAGCGCGATGGTGGTCTCGCAGATCTCCTTGAGATTGAACGAGCAGATGGAGCTGGCCATGCCGACGGCGATGCCCACGTTGTTGTTCACCAGGACGCTGGGGAACGTGACCGGCAGCAGTGTCGGTTCCTGCATGGAGGCGTCGTAGTTGTCGACGAAGTCCACCGTGTCTTTATCGATGTCGCGGAACAGTTCCGTGGCGATCTGTTCGAGTTTCGCCTCCGTGTACCGGGAGGCAGCCCAGGACATGTCCCGGGAATAGGTCTTACCGAAGTTGCCCTTGGAGTCCACATAGGGGTGCAGCAGGGCCTCGTAGCCCCGGGAGAGGCGGACCATCGTGTCGTAGATGGCGGCGTCTCCGTGGGGGTTGAGCTGCATGGTCCGGCCCACGATGTTCGCGGACTTGATCCGCGGTCCGTTCAGGAGCCCCATCTTGTACATCGTGTACAGGAGCTTCCGGTGGGACGGCTTGAACCCGTCGATCTCGGGGATCGCGCGGGACATGATCACGCTCATCGCGTAGGGCATGTAGTTGATTTCCAGCGTATCGGTGATGCGCTGCCGGACCACTTCCCCGGCGCCCATGATATGTGCGTTGGGGTTGTCGTCACGGTCCACCGGGAGGTCTTTTTTCGTGCGTTTTGCCATTCTCGTCCCACCTCCTTTACGACAGGTCTGTCATGTCCAGGAACAAGTGTCCGTCGGTGGCGATGTGCTCCTTGCGCCCCGCGAGATTGTCGCCGAGGAGCAGGTCGAACTGCGCCGCCGTAGCCTCCGCGTCGGAGGGGCGGATCTGGATGAGCCGGCGGGTCTTCGGGTTCATGGTGGTGAGCCACATCATGTCGGCGTCGTTCTCACCGAGACCCTTGGAGCGCTGGATGGTATACTTCTTCCCGTCCAGTTCCGCCAGGACGTCGGATTTCTCTTTTTCGGTATAGGCGAACCACACCTCATCCTTGTGACGGATCTCGTACAGCGGGGACTCGGCGATGTACACCTTCCCCTCTGTGATGAGGGTGGGCATGAGACGATAGATCATCGTCAGGATCAGCGTGCGGATCTGGTAGCCGTCGACGTCC
>JAGACE010000054.1 GCA_017614275.1 Clostridia bacterium
CTTTAGGAGTTTCTGTTTTATCTGTTAAGGTTACCTTTTCAGAGTGACGACTTTTTTCGACGCTTCCACGATGCGGGCGGCGTCCAGGCCGTACATGTGGAGCAGCTCGACGGCGGGACCGGAGCGGCCATATACGTCTTCGACGCCGACGCGGACCACCGGAGTCGGACACTGTTCGGAGAGGGTCTCGCAGACAGCGCTGCCGAGGCCTCCGAGGACACTGTGCTCTTCTGCGGTCACGACGCAGCCGCACTCGCGGGCGGCGGTGACGACCAGTTCCTCGTCCAGAGGTTTGATGGTGTGGAGGTTGACGACGCGGGCGGAGATCCCCTCGTTCTTCAGCTGTTCCGCAGCCATCAGGGCTTCGTTGACCATGAGCCCCGTGGCAAAGATCGCCACATCAGAACCCTCGGTCAGGACCTGGCCCTTCCCCCACTCGAACTGATAGGAGCGGTCGAAGAGGACCGGGACGGCCAGACGGCCGAAACGCAGGTAGACGGGTCCTTCGTGTTTGGCGGCGGCGATGGTGGCCGCCTTGGCCTCCACGGCGTCCGCCGGGTTGATGATGGTCATACCGGGGATGGAGCGCATGAGGGCGATGTCCTCGTTGCACTGGTGGGACGCGCCGTCCTCGCCGACCGAGATGCCGGCGTGGGTGGCGCCGATCTTGACGTTCAGGTGCGGATAGCCGATGGAGTTGCGGATCTGCTCGAACGCGCGGCCGGCGGCGAACATGGCGAAGGAGCTGGCGAAGACCGTGTAGCCGGAGAGGCTCAGGCCCGCGGCGATGCCCATCATGTTCTGCTCCGCGATGCCGCAGTCGAAGAAGCGGTCGGGATGTTTCTGCTTGAACTTCGCGGTCTGTGTGGCGCCGGCCAGGTCGGCGTCCATGACGAGGACCTTCTCGTCGGTCTCGCCGAGGTAGAGAAGACCTTCCGCATAGCCGATGCGGGTCGCTTTGGTGATGATATCTGCCATGGTCTCTCCCTCCTTATTCCTGAGCCGCCGCGGCTTCGAGTTCCGCGAGCCGATCCTGCAGTTCGCACATCGCCTCGGTGTACTCTTCTTCCTTCGGCGCCTTGCCGTGCCATTCGACGGCGTATTCCATGTAGGACACGCCCTTGCCCTTGACCGTCTTCGCGATGATGACGGAGGGCTTGCCGTTCTTCTTGTCCGCGAACGTGAAGGCCGCGTCGATCTCGTCGAAGTTGTGGCCGTCACAATTGATGACGTTCCAGCCGAACGCCTCGAACTTCTTGTCGATCGGATACGGGGAGTTGACTTCCTCGACGGTCCCGTCGATCTGCAGGTTGTTGTTGTCGACGACCGCGACCAGGTTGTCCAGCTTCTTGGCAGCCGCGAACATGGCGGCCTCCCAGACCTGGCCTTCCTGGATCTCGCCGTCTCCGAGGACGGTGTAGACCTCATAGTCCGCGCCCTTCAGTTTGGCGCCCAGCGCCATGCCGACCGCGGCCGAGATCCCCTGTCCCAGGGAACCGGTGCTCATGTCGACGCCGGGAGTCATGCGCAGGCTCGGATGGCCCTGCAGGAACGAATCCGGTTTCCGGAGCCGTTCGATCTCCTCCTCCGGGAAGAAGCCGCGGAGCGCCAGCGCCGCATAGAGCGCCGGAGCCGTGTGGCCCTTCGACAGCACGAAGCGGTCCCGTCCTTCCCAGTCGGGGTTCTTCGGATCGACGTTCATCTTATGGAAATACAGGTACGTCATGATGTCGGCGATGGACAGCGAGCCGCCCGGATGGCCGGACTTCGCGTTGAACGTGCCGCGGATGACGTCCATGCGGACACGGATCGCCTGCATCTCCAGTTCTCGTTTCAGTTGTTTGTCCACTGTGGTCCCTCCCGGTTTTATTCCCTGCGGGTGCTCTGCAGCCCCCGCAAAAATTTCGTAAAGGTCTCCGGCGGCTCGGACGAGAACTCGAGGTACTCGCCGGTGCGCGGATGGGTGAAGCCGATGAGCCCAGCGTGCAGACACTGTCCCTGCAGGCTCTTCGGTGTATTGGACGGTCCGTAGACCGGGTCTCCCGCCACGGGGTGGCCCCTGTAGGCCATGTGGACCCGGATCTGGTGGGTCCGTCCGGTCTCCAGGACGCATTTCAGATAAGTGTAGTTCCCGAACCGCTCCAGCACTTCGTAGTGCGTGACGGCCTCCCGGGAATGCTGTGTGGTGACCGCCATCTTCTTCCGGTCTTTCGGGTTGCGCCCGATGGGGGCGTCGATGGTGCCGGTGTCCTCCTTGACGTTGCCGTGGACCACCGCCCGATATTCCCTCGTGAAGCTGTGTTCCTGGATCTGCCGCTGCAGGTCCGTGTGGGCGGCGTCGTTCTTCGCCACGACCAGCAGTCCGCTGGTGTCTTTGTCGATGCGGTGCACGATGCCCGGACGGAGCTCTCCGTTGATGCCGGAGAGGCTGTCTCCGCAGTGGAACAGGAGCGCGTTCACCAGGGTCCCGTCGGGGTTGCCCGGCGCCGGGTGGACGACCATGCCTTTCGGCTTGTCCACCACCAGCAGATCGTCGTCCTCATAGAGAATAGACAAAGGAATATCCTGCGCCTGAGCCGATACCGTCTGAGGTGCAGGAATATGGATGTCCAGGATGTCGCCGGCTTTGACCCGCAGAGCCTTGCCCGCTGTTTTTCCGTTGATCAGCACGTGGCCGTTTTCCAGGAGCTTCTGCGCCCCGGAACGGGTCAGATCGTCCAGAGACTCCGCCGTCAGAACGTCAATACGCTGTCCCTCCTGCTCCGGAGAGACGGTAAGGCGCACGTTCTGTTCGGACATAAAGCTCTTCTCCTAGCTGTTGCCGTTCTTCAGGTCCCTGATGAAAGACAGGACCGTAGAGAGGATGAGGATGGCCGCGCCGACGGTGACGAAGCAGTCAGCCACGTTGAAGACCGCGAAATCGGTGAACAGGACTTCGATGAAGTCGACCACCGAATGGCGAAGGGCCCGGTCGATGAGGTTCCCTGCCCCTCCGGCCATCATCAGGACCAGAGCGATCTGGTTCACGCGGCCCGGGACTTTGTCCAGGACCAGCAGGACGATGCCGGCGACCAGGATGGCGGCCGTGACCGCGGTCAGCAGCAGGGAGCGCCCGGACAGGATGCTGAACGCCGCGCCGGTGTTCTCCACATAGCGGAACTGCAGGACCGAGGGGATGACCGTGACGACCTCCCCGGAAGAAAGGCTGCCCAGCACTTTCGCCTTGCTCCAGCGGTCCAGACCGATGAGTCCGAGAAAGAGGAGCAAGTAACACGCCAGTACGGGCAGAGATCGTTTATTTGAAGTATTTGTTTCCGTCATTCAGATCCTCGTAAGAGTTTCCGGTCAGATATTTATCGATGTCGCCGAACCCGTCGTCATCCTCTTCTTCGGCGATGACCGGTTCCTCGACAGCAGGTTCTTCCTCAGCAGGTTCCTCGACCACTGCAGCCTCTTCTTCAGGGGCTTCTTCCGGAAGTTCCTCCGGGACCTCCGGGATGACCGGAGCCGCCGGTTCTTTCGCTTTGGGTTCTTCCAGACGCTCTTTGGTCTCGCGGTACGCGCGTTCGCCGAGGACTTCCTCGCCGGACGTGAAGGTGGCCTCTTCCGGCGCCTCGTCCGCTTCGGCTTCCGCCTCATGCTGCTCCAGCGCTGCCGAGAAATCGGGCGCGAAGGAAAGCAGTTCCATCTGCATCTGATAGGTGTCGGACAGCTGCTTGCGGACGCGGGCGGACTCGAGCTTGACCCGCTCCAGATAAGCCTCTTCCTTGGCGGCCTCTTCCGCGACGGATCCGACTTTCTCTTCGTAGATCGCATTCGCGGTATCCAGCAAGTCGGTCGCCTTCTTGTTGGCGCGTTCGATGATGGCCTCCGCTTCCGTACGGGCGTCCTTCAGGATGTCGTCCGCTTCGACGCGGGCCTTGTCCAGGATCTCCCCGGACTGGGCGTCGACGGACTCTCTGGCGGCGCGGATCTTTTCCTCGGTCTCCGACAGCTGGCCCTGGGCCTTCTGCTGCGCTTCGACGATAATGGAGTTCTTCATCCGCTGTGCCTCTACGAGGGCGTTGCGGATGTTCTCCTCGTCGTCCTTATATTTGGCGAGGCGGTCCGCCAGGACCTGGAGCTTCCGTACGATCTCCGCGTTCTCACGGAACATCTGATCGTAGGACGTGAAGACCTCGTCCATGAAATCGTCGACATCGGTGGCCAGATAGCCGTTGCGGCCGGCGGCCTGGAATTCGTGGTTGCGAAGATCCTTGGGGGTAAGCATTGGCATTCACCTTTCGTATAAAGATGGGCACCCCTTGAATGGCGTGCCCATGCGATAAGTCGTAATTGATTATGACTGGCCCGTGAAGAACACACCGCTGTTCTCCAGCTCGTCCAGCAGATCTCCGGTCACATTGACGTTGAACGGAGTGATGATGAAGGTGCTGTTGGCGACTCTCTTGAGCTGGCCGGCATTGGCATAGGCGACGCCGGACAGGAAGTCGATGAGTCTGCGGGAGACGTCTCTGTTGGCCGCTTCCAGATTCAGAACGACGGTCCGTTTCTCGTTGAGATGGTCCGCGATGGCGCTGGCGTCATCAAAGCGCTCCGGCTTTGCCAGAACGACCTGCATCGTCGTTTTGGAAGGCATGTTGACCACATTGCCTCTTCTGGGCTGGCCCTTCGGGTCCGCAGCTGCCTGCTGTCTGACGGGGGCGATGTCCTCTTCTTCCTCTTCCTCGAATTCTTCCTCGAGGTCGAGATCGTAGTCGTCGAAATCGTCCTCCGGCTCGAAGCCCGTGATGCGTTTGATGTTATCTAAAAAATTAGCCATTTCGTTCTTTCCTCCGGATATCAGTAAACTCTGGCTCCAAACAGGCTGGAACCCACTCTTACCAAGGTTGCGCCCTCAAGAATGGCCTGCACATAATCGGCAGACATACCCATTGAGAGGATATTGACATTAATATTATCTATATTTTGGGCCTTCATGTCAACATACAGTTGATTCATTTTCGAAAAATAGCCCCGCAGTTCGGCCCCTTCCGCCCACAGAGGCGGGATGGCCATAAAGCCTTCCACCGAGAGGCCGGGCAGTTCCGCGATCTCCGGAAGGAGTTCCGGGACCGCCTCGTAGGTCATGCCGCTCTTGGACTCCTCTTCTCCCACGTTGACTTCCAGCAGGACCTTCGTCACGAGGTCGCGGTTCACCGACTGTTTGGAGATCTCCTTCGCCACTTTCAGGCTGTCGACCGACTGGATGGTGGAGACCTCGCCGACGATCTGCTTCACCTTGTTCGTCTGGAGATGGCCGATGAGGTGGCAGTCCACCCCGTCGAGTTCCAGTTCCGGTTTCTTCCCCAGGAACTCCTGGACCCGGTTCTCGCCGATCAGGTCGATCCCGCACCGGATGGCATGGTTGATGAAGAAGGGCTCCACCGTCTTGGTGACCGCCATCAGCTGCACGGCTTCCGGGGACCGTCCGCTGCGGATGGCCGCCTCCGCGATGTTGTCGCGGATCTCTTTGAGGTTCTCTTCGATGTGCCGGCACCGCTTTTCGCGGTACTCAGTCAAGGATCTTTCCGTCATACAGGTCTTTGCCTCCTACGATGACTGCGTCATAGAGTTTCACAAAGGAGCCGGTCTCCCCTTCTTGGGCGGTCTCGCCGGAGATGAGATAATCGTCTTCCGAATACAGCGTGCGCAGCTGTTTGAACTTCGCGATGTTCCCCTCCAGGACATAGACGCCCTCGTCGCCGTCCTCATTCTTAGTGACGGCTTCCATCGGGATCTTCAGGCCGGTGTAGGTGTGCATGATGATCTCCGCCTGTTCCTTGCGGAGGGAGGCGATGTACGCGTTCATGCGGTTGCACTTGAAGGCTACCGCCACTTCATCGCCCTTCTTGTCCTTCGTCTTTGAGGCCACGGTGGCCTTGATGGAACGGACCGCGGAATACGGCAGATCGATGGTCACTTTGTTCCCGACCTTCAGGCTCTTCGCCTGATCGGCGTCGAGGACACAGACGAGGTACCAGTCGAAGTCGGTGGCCACGCGGCCGATGACGTCGTCGGAGACTTTCTCGGGATCCGACTTCATCAGTTTCTCGACGTTCTCGGGCTTCAGTTTGGTGACTTTCTTGAAGTCCACGCTCCGCTCATAGCCGTCCGCGCTGTCGATGTAATAGCCGGACTGTTCCGACACCAGCGTGTCGTAGCCCTGGGTCTTCTTGGACAGGACCGAATGGCGGTTCTCCAGTTCGGTGACCTTGCTCTCGAGGTTCACGGTCTCGCCGGTGGCGATCTGCCGGGTGATGATCTGATCGCGCACGTCGTAGAGCTGCTCCTGCACATTCGACAGGTCGCCGGACTCCACGTTCGCGCACAGGTCGATCACGCTGCGGGAGATCTTCTGGCTCATGGTGCTGAGGTTGACCGCGTAACTGTTCTTCTGTTTGCTCAGCCGGTTGTAACGGTTGAGGTTCTCCTGGACCACGGCCAGGTCGGCGTAGTCCGAGGCGGCGGACTCGTCGTCGAAAATGACGGCGACTCCTTCTCCGGCCGCTACGCGGGAGCCGGAATCGATGAGCGGGATGAGGACCCCGTCCGAGGTCTTTTCCAGGTATTTCTCGTTGCGGATGACGAAGGCGTCCGCGTTCACGGTGTCGCTGACCGTCGCCTGACGCGCCACTTCCGTGCGCACCGGCTCATGGGCGACCTGGTAGACCTGATAAACGATGTAGACCAGCACCAGGACGGACAGGCCCAGCAGGAGCAGGCGCCACAGCTGGCGTTTCGTGCGCTCGTTCAAAAGATCTCCTCCGTTTCTATGACGGCCCTCGCCTGACGGACCAGTTCCTCAAAGCCTTCGACTTCGTCGATGTACAGCCAGTGGACCTCCGGGTTGCGCCGGAACCAGGTCAGCTGGCGTTTCGCGTAATGGCGGGTGTCCGCCTTCAGTTTCTCCTTGCAGGTCTCCAGATCGGCCTCGCCCCGCAGGTAGGGCAGCATCTCTTTGATGCCGATGGCCTGCGCGGCCGTGGACCCGGCGGGGTGTTTCAGCGCCTTCTGCGCCTCGTCCAGGAGACCGTGTTCGACCATGGCGTCCACCCGGGCGTCGATCCTGCGGTACAGGACGTCCCGGTCTCTCGCGTTCAGGCCGATGTAACAGACATCGTAGCACCCCGGTTCCGCCCGGGAGGCTTCGATTTGATAACTCATAGTGTACCCTGTCAGTTCGTAAACTTCAAGGGCGCGCAGGACGCGTCCGGTGTTGTTTTTGTGGAGCCCGGCGGCATAGTCCGGATCGACGGCGCAGAGCCGCTCGTACAGAGGGTCGATCCCCTGCTCCTCCAGCTCCCGCCGGAGCCGTTCCCGCACCTCGGTGGTGTCCCCGGTGTCCAGGAACTGCAGGTTGTCCACGAAGGCGTCCAGATACTGGCCGGTGCCGCCGACCAGGATGACCCGCTTCCCGCGGGACCGGATGTCCCGGACGATGCGTTCCGCGTCCTTCTGGAACCGGGCGACGCTGTAGGTGTCGGCCGGATCGATGACGCTGATCAGGTGATGCGGGACGCCCTGCATCTCCTCTTCAGTGGGTTTGGCGGTGGCCACGTCCATGCCCTCATAGAGCTGCATGGAGTCGAAGGAGAGGACTTCCGCGTCGTATTCCTTTGCGAGAGCGACCGCCAGAGCGGTCTTGCCCGAGGCCGTCGGTCCCACGACCGCGACCAGCGGGATCCGTTCAGTGCGTGACACGTTTCGTCCCTTTCTTCTGTACCTTCCGCTTGTTCCCCTGTTCGTCCACGACGACCGTGTTCTCCAGCTGGAGCGAGAGGTTCCGCTTGACGGAATGGATGTACTCCGCGCGCAGTTCCTGCTGTTCCTTCCGCTCTTCCGCCGTCAGCCCCTCTTCGGTCTGGGACTTGGCGTAGAGCGCGTTGATGCGATCAATCTTTTCCTGAGTCATCGTGTCACTTGATCCTTTCTTCGGCGTAACGGAGCAGCGCCGTACGGTCGTTGGGGAGGTTCTCTTCCATGACGAGCCGCAGCATCTCTTCGAGCAGTTCTCCGAGGGCGGGCCCCGGCTCCAGGCCGAGGGCGATGAGATCTTCCCCGCTCACCTCCAGGTCTGAGACCCGGAAGGCCGGTCGCTCCCGGAGCAGCCGTTCCAGTTCGCCTTCTATTGTACGCAGGCTGTCAAGCCGGTCCGCCGCGAGCGCCGGGGTCTGCGCCTGCGCGTCGGCGATCTGGACTTTGATCAGGTCCTGCAGAGCGGTCGTTCCGAATTTGTTCAGCCGGCGGAGGAGGATCTTCCGGTCCGCATCCAGCGGGTAGTCGTGGAACTCCACGAGGGTCCGGATGTCCTCCTGCTGCCGCGCGGACAGCCGGAGCCGCTGAACGATGTCCGCCGCCATCCGGGCGCCGGCTTTCCCGTGCCCGTAGAAGTGGC
>JAGACE010000055.1 GCA_017614275.1 Clostridia bacterium
CTTCAAAGGCCATGTGGGCCACCTGTCCACCGTCATCCGGGTGGCGATCACCTCCCGGACGAACACGCCCGACCTGTGCTCCATCATGAGCATCCTCGGCAAGGACGAATGCATGCGTCGCCTGCAGAAGGCGGCAGACTACTACAAGGGGTGAACCGGAATGGAAGACAAGACCTTGACTGCCCCCGCGGCACCGTCCAACTTCATCCACGACTTCATCGACGCCGACCTCGCGGAGGGCGTCTATGATCACGTGCAGACCCGGTTCCCGCCGGAGCCCAACGGCTACCTGCACATCGGCCACGCCAAGGCCATCTACATCAACTTCTATACCTCGGAGAAATACGGCGGCGTCTGCAACCTGCGGATGGACGACACGAACCCCGGCAAGGAAGAGACGGAATACGCCGACGCCATCGCCGAGGACATCCGGTGGCTCGGGTACGACTACGCGAACCTGTACCACGCCTCCGACTATTTCGACTACATGTATGAGAAGGCCCTCCTGCTCATCCGAAAGGGCAAGGCCTTCGTGTGCGATCTGACCGCGGACGAGATCCGCGAATACCGCGGCACGCTGACCGAGCCGGGCAAGAACAGCCCGTACCGGGACCGTTCCGTGGAGGAGAACCTCGACCTGTTCGAGCGCATGACCAAAGGCGAGTTCGCGGACGGCGAGAAAGTCCTCCGCGCGAAGATCGACATGGCGTCCCCGAACATCAACATGCGGGACCCCGTCATCTATCGCATCGCCCACATGAGCCACTTCCGCCAGGGAGACAAGTGGTGCGTGTACCCCATGTACGACTTCGCCCACCCGCTGGAAGACGCCTGCGAGGGCGTCACCCACTCGCTGTGCTCTCTCGAGTTCGAGAACCATCGGCCCCTCTATGACTGGGTCGTCAACGAGTGCGAAGTGGATCCGCCGGCGCCCCGGCAGATCGAGTTCGCCCGCCTCAACTTAAACTACTGCGTGACCAGCAAGCGCCGCTGCCTGTACCTCGTGGACAACGGCTACGTGGACGGCTGGGACGACCCCCGCATGGTCACGATCTCCGGCATGCGCCGCCGCGGCTTCCCGCCGGCCGCCATCCGGGACTTCTGCGCCCGCATCGGCATCTCCAAGGCCTACTCCGTCGTGGACTTCGGCCTCCTGGAAGCCTGCGTACGGGACGACCTCAACGAGAACGCGCCCCGCGCCATGGCGGTCCTGCGTCCCTTGAAGGTCATCGTCGACAACTACCCCGAGGGACAGACGGAAGAGATCGAAGTGGAGGTCCATCCGAAGAAACCGGAACTGGGCACCCGCACCGTCACCTTCAGCAGGGAACTGTACATCGAGCAGGACGACTTCATGGTCGAACCGGTGAAAAAGTACCGCCGCTTCTATCCCGGCAACGAAGTCCGGCTGAAGGGCGCCTATTATGCCACCTGCACCTCGTATGAGACCGACGCCGACGGCAACGTCACCTGCATCCATGTCGAGTACGACCCCGAGAGCAAAGGGGGAGAGACCCCGGACGGCCGCAAGGTCAAGGGCACCATCCACTGGGTGAACGCCGCCGACTGCATCCCGGCCGAGGTCCGGCTGTACGACCGGCTCTTCAATGTGGAGAACCCCTCCGATCCGGCCGAGCCCCTTGAGAACTACCTGAACCCCCATTCGCTGGAAGTCCTTCCGGACGCGGTCATCGAGGGCGACCTCAAAGACCTGAAGCCCGGAGACACCTTCCAGTTCATGCGGAAGGGATACTACACGGTCGACAAGTACAGCACCGAAGACAAACTCATCTTCAACCGCACCGTCGATCTGAATTCCAGCTGGAAGTAAATCGCCCGCTGAAGAAAAGAAGTGAACTGTTATGCCTATCAAGATCCCGAATGATCTGCCCGCTGCCAGAGTCCTGAACAGCGAGAACATCTTCGTCATGAAGGAGACCCGCGCGAACACGCAGGCCATCCGACCTCTGCACATCCTCCTTCTGAACCTCATGCCGAAGAAGATCGAGACGGAGACCCAGCTCTGCCGCCTGCTCGGCAACACGCCCCTGCAGATCGAGCTGGAGCTCATTATGACGGATTCCCATAAATCGACCCATACGCCGGAAGACCACATGCTGGCGTTCTACAAGACGTTTGACGAAGTCAAAGACCGCAACTTCGACGGACTCATCATCACCGGCGCGCCGGTGGAGCAGATGGCCTTCGAAGAGGTCGACTACTGGGACGAACTGTGCGAGATCATGGAGTGGAGCACCACCCACGTGTACTCCACGTTCCACCTGTGCTGGGGCGCGTTCGCGGGGCTGTATTACCACTACGGCATCCCGAAGCACGACCTGCCGGAGAAACTGTTCGGCGTCTACCCGCACAAGGTCGACAAGAAGAACTCCATGCTCTTCCGCGGCTTCGACGACATCTTCATGGTGCCCCAGTCCCGGCACACGACCATCTGGCGGGAAGATGTGGAAAAGGTCCCCGAGCTGAAGATCCTGTCCTCCTCCAAGGACGCGGGCATCTTCGCCCTCTCCACCAAGCACGGCCGTCAGATCTTCATCACCGGCCACACGGAGTACGACGCAGACACGCTGTACAACGAGTACACGCGGGACCTGGACGCGGGGCTCCCCATAGAGAAACCGGTGAACTACTTCCCGAACGACCGGGTCACGAAGCGCGTGCCGAACACCTGGCGCTCCTGCGCGAACCTTCTGTACTCGAACTGGATCAACTATTTCGTGTATCAGGAGACCCCGTACGACCTGGCCGAGATCGACACGATCGCCGAGAAGAAGAACAAAAAGAAATAAGCGTCCAACGCACAAAAAACTGCCGCCTCGTCGAGAGGCGGCAGTTTTGTTTCGTTCAGAGACCCAGCTCCTGCAGTTTGTCCCGCAGGGCCAGGAAGTCGTCGAAGGCGTCCGGCTTTTGCGCCGGGTTGCGCAGCAGGGCGGCGGGGTGGAAGGTCCCCATCATCCAGACGCCCTTGCGTTCCACGAACTGTCCGTGTTCCTTCGTGACCCGGAACTCCGGATCGATGAGCTTCTGGGCGGCGATGCGCCCGAGGCATACGATGATCTTCGGCCGCAGGACGCGCACCTGCTCCCGGAGCCAGGTCAGGCAGATGTCCTGCTCGTCCGGCTGCGGGTCCCGGTTCTGCGGCGGACGGCACTTGACGATGTTGGCGATGTACACGCCGTTCTGCCGGTCCAGATCGATGGCGGCGAGCAGTTTGTCGAGGAGCTGCCCGGAGGGACCCACGAAGGGCTCGCCCTGGACGTCCTCCTGATAGCCGGGGCCTTCGCCCACGAACAGGAGGTCCGCTTTCGGATCCCCGACGCCGAAGACGAGGTTCGTCCGGCCCTCGCAGAGCCTGCAGCGGGTACAGCCCGCGCAGGAGGCCTGCAGGGCCTCCATGGTCTCGTACATCGCCGCACCTTCTTTCCACGTATTTTATACTAAAATTATACCATATATGCTATACTAACAAAGAAGTAATTATCCATGAGGAGCACGCCATGACCGGACCGAACAGAACGGAAAAACTGTATGACGCGGACGCCGCCTGCCGGGCGTTTTCCGCGCGCGTCCTCTCCTGCGGACCGGCGGACGGGACGCCCGGCCGGTATGCGGTCGTGCTGGACCGAACGGCCTTCTTCCCGGAAGGGGGAGGGCAGTACGCGGACACCGGCACCCTGCAGGAGGACAAGGCGGACTGCGAGACCCCGCAGACCCCTGCCGTGCGGGTGCTGGACGTTCAGATCAGCGAGGACGGCGTCATCACGCACTACTGTTCCGGGCCCGTGACGCCCGGCACGCAGGTGACGGGGACCCTCGACTGGGAACAGCGGTATGTCCGCATGCAGAACCACACCGGCGAGCACCTGGTCTCCGGGACCGTGCACCGGCTCTTCGGTCTCGACAACATCGGCTTCCATCTGGGAGATGGCGATGTGACCTGCGATTTCAACGGCCTGCTCTCCGAGGAGCAGCTCCGGGACGTGGAGCAGGTGGTCAACCGGGCGGTCTGGGAGAACGTGGAGGTCCTCTGTGACTATCCGGACCCGGCCGTGCTGAAGGACCTGGACTACCGCAGCAAACTGGAACTGACCGAGGAGGTCCGTCTCGTGACCATCCCCGGCTACGACGTCTGCGCCTGCTGCGCGCCCCACGTGGCCCGGACCGGCGAGGTCGGCCTCATCAAGCTCGTGGGCGCCGAGAAGGCGCACGGAGGCACCCGGGTGCATCTGCTGTGCGGCCCGTGGGCGCTCGACGACTACCAGGTCAAACAGGAGAACATCCTGCGCATCGTGGACCTGACCTCCACGCCGCAGGGGGAGACCGCATCCGCGGTGGAGGCCCTGCAGGCCCAGAACGGCCATCTGACCCATGAACTGTCTGTGGCACAGGTACAGCA
>JAGACE010000006.1 GCA_017614275.1 Clostridia bacterium
CCGCGTCGATGTTCGCTCCGAGGAACAGGAACTCCCAGCCGTACCGGTCCTGCTGGCGCTCGATCATCCTCTTCACGCGCTCGTAGGAGTACTCCCGGCTGGCGTTCTCCATGCCGTCTGTGGTGATGACGAACAGAGTCTTCTCCGGCACGTCCTCCGGCCTTGCGTACTTGTGGATGTTCCCGATGTGGTGGATCGCTCCGCCCACCGCGTCCAGCAGCGCCGTGCAGCCGCCGACAAAGTACTCCTTCTCCGTCAGCTCCGGCACCTTGTCCAGGGGCAGGCGGTCGTGGATGACCTCCACCCGCGTGTCGAACACCAGCGTCGAGACAAACGCCTCGCCCTCTTCCTTTTTCTGCTTTTCGATCATGGCGTTGAAGCCGCCGATGGTGTCCGCTTCCAGGCCGCTCATGGACCCGCTCTTGTCAAGAATGAATACTAACTCTGTCATAAAAATGACCTCCTTTGTTTTGGTGCACCCTCATTGTAGTGCGAACAAAGGAGGTTTTGGTCAACTGGCAGGGGACGTTTTCGCCGGGGCGATCCGCCCCCCGTTTTATACCGTTTTGATAATGTGCGACAGCGTGGACGGGACGAGCGCCTTCGAGCCGTGCAGCTTCAGGAGCGCCAGGCACGTCAGGGACTTGACCGGGTTGATGGGCGCGAACTCCATGGGGTTGACGTGCATCAGGTAGGCCATGCCCGCGAAGGTGTCCGCCAGACGGTTGCACGTGGGGCTCAGGAAGACGTTCTTCTTGCCGAGCCGTTTGATGAGCCGCTCGCTGACCTCGTTGATGGCACAGTCTCCGCAGATGAGCACCTGTCCTTCGATGGCGTCGATCTCATCCGGGTCGAAGCCCTTGCCCAGGATCAGCGTCCAGCCGCCGGTGCCGCCGTGGTCCTTGTAGAGGATCTGGAGCAGCGTCAGCGGGTTGTTCTGGCAGCCCTGCTTGCAGCACATCTCCTTGCCCTTGATGACCTTCACGTCCTCCGGATAGCAGTCGTAGAGGTCGGTCGGGTACTTCGTGTTGTACATGGAGATGTCCCCGTCGATGTCGATGTCCTCCAGACACTCCACGCCGTCCGAGTAGCCGCGCTCCACGGCGAGCCTCAGGTGCTCGACGTCGTCCAGCCCCAGGCCGAAGATCCGCGCGCCGACCATGTCGGTGGCCACGACGTTCGCGCCCGCCACGAGGACTTTCAGCGGCAGGACCGCCGTGTCCGCGAGCGCGGTGACGGGATAGTGCCCGTAGATGGTGCCCTCGATGCCTTCCAGCAGGCAGAAGTCCGGACGGACATAGCTGTAGACGTCGATGAGCTTGCTCGCGAGAGCATAGTTGTGGTCGTATCCGCGGTAGTACTGCTGCGGGAAGGCCCACTGGTTCTTGACGCCCATGGTAACGCCCGCCATGGAGTGGGTCTTCAGCTTCGGGATGGTGATGTACAGGTTCTTGTCCTTGTCCTTGATGAGGTTCTTCACCACAAACTTCGGCATGGGCAGTTTCGTGCACATGTAGTCGTCCCGCCCCTTGAACTCGAAGTCCACGTTCTTGTCCTCGTCGAGGTAGACCGGGATGGCGCCGGTGCGCTTGCAGACCTTGTCGTAGCCGGTGATGGCATAGACCAGACGGGTGGCGTTGCACTGCGTGGAGTTCTCGAACAGGTAGACTTTCTTCGCGCCGTGTTCGTACCAGTAGTTGATGGCCGCTTCCAGCACCTCGGGACGGGTGAAGCAGTACGGCTGCCCGTCGATGCCGTTCGGCTTGATGTACACGTTCTTCGACTTCTTCAGCATGGACGCGCCGCCGGCAGCGTCAAAGATCTCATAGACGACCTTCGCCGCCTCGTCCGCCAGCGCCTTGTTCAGCGGCTGGAACTTCGTCAGGCTCTCCGTCTGGTGCGGCGCCTCCAGATGGCGCACGTATACCGTTGTTTTTCCCATAGAATGATCCTCCCAAAATGAATCTTCTTCCCAAAACTCGAAAGACCTGACATCTCGGTCAGGTCTTTTGCATCTTATTCGAGGCCCTTCGGCTGCCAGACGAACAGGCCTTCGGCCATCGCAAGCTTGCGGACGAGGTCCAGCAGCTTCGCGTCCGGGTTGTACACCGTGATGTACGTGTCCTCCGGGTCGGAGACGATGAGTGCATCGCCCACCAGAAGGTTGGTGTGTTCGGCAAACATGGAGTCCGCGATTTTCTGCACAGGCGGGTTCACGTTCGCCTCGTCCTCGAGGGCGATGTCCCGGTAGCAGTTCAGCTTCAGGATGACGTTCACCTGTTTCTGTTTGATGGCGGAGCGGTTGGGTTCCTGGCCCCAGAACTCGTCGACAGCGAAATACTGGCCGGCAGCGCGGTTCGAGACCTGAGACGGCAGGATGTCGATGACCCAGTACTGAGTCTGCAGCAATTCTTCAATGGTCATTTTCATAAGTGATTCCTTTCTACGTATTCCCCTTTTCTTTATTGTAACACAATAAGCAATCAATTCTCTATAGCAAAGTCGTAAGCGGCTTTGGTGCGGGGGTCGAAGAGGACCCAGCAGACCAGATCGAAGGCGTCCGGGTGGTCGGCGATGTACTCTTTCGCGGTCCGCACGGCGATGGCTGCCGCCTGATCCAGCGGATAGGAATACACGCCGGTGGAAATGGACGGGAAGGCCACGGAGCGGATGCCGTTCTGCTCGGCCAGCGCCAGGGAATTCCTGTAGCAGTTCTCCAGCAGCGCCGGCTCCCCGTGGGTGCCGCCGTGCCAGATGGGTCCGACCGTGTGGATGACAAACTTGCACGGCAGGTTATAAGCGCCGGTCATCTTGGCCTCTCCGGTCCGGCAGCCGTTCAGCGTGCGGCACTCGGCGAGGAGTTCTTTTCCTGCCGCGCGGTGGATCGCCCCGTCGACGCCTCCGCCGCCCAGCAGCGATGTATTCGCGGCGTTCACGATGGCTTCGACATCGGAGACTTTGGTGAGGTCCCCCTGCCGCATCTCGATGACTGTATTGCCCAGTATCATGGCGTGTCCTCCTCTATTCGTCCCGGTAGTCTTTCTTGTGCTTCTGCTTCCGGGTGTACTTTTTCTTGTTTTTTGTCACTCTCTGATAATAAGGCGTCCACAGCGGACGGTCCTCCGCGGACTTCCGCTTCGCCTTTTTCTTTTTGCTCATTTGGCTTCTCCGAGTTTCGCGCCGATCTCCCCGACGAGTTCCGTCAGGACGTCCAGCTGCCGGCTGACTTCCCGCATGACCTGGATGTTCTCCTCCAGCAGAGAAGACAGCCGTTCCTCGTCTTCGTCGAGGCGGTCGTTCATATTGGTCATGTACTCTTCCAGGGTGCCTGTCTGCTCCTGCAGCGCGTTCTGCAGCTCCGCGAAGTCCTCCGCGTACTGCACCCCCTCCATAGCACCGTTGCCGTCGGCAAAGTACCCCATGGAAAACCGTTTTGCCATATCTGTTCCCTCCCGGGCGATCTTCTATTTCTTATAATACCATCAATAACGTGCCGATGCCGATCAGCACGCAGCCGATGGCGGACTTCACCGTCACCTGCTCGTGCAGGAAAATGAAGGCCAGCAGGATGGTGATGACCACCGACAGCTTGTCGACGGGCACGACCTTGGACGCATCGCCCATCTGCAGCGCCTTGAAATAGCAGAGCCAGGACGCGCCGGTGGCCAGACCGGACAGGATGAGGAAGATCCAGCTCTTCTGGCTGATCTCCGACAGTCCACTCTGCGCGTGGGTCAGGAACACCATGCCCCAGGCCATGGCCACGATGACGATGGTCCGCACCGCCGTAGCCAGATTGGAGTCCACCCCTTCAATGCCGATCTTCGCCAGGATGGACGTCAGCGCGGCGAACACCGCCGAGCCCAACGCAAACCAAAACCACATATACGTGCCTCCTTTTGCGATGTATTCTACCCCTATTCTACACCACCGCCCGCTCCCGCAACAACTCCTCTTGTGCAGGTTCCACAACAGTTTTCTGCCATGATTAGCACATTATTTTCCGAACGGTCGAAATGCCTGACCGAACGGTCGTTATGGTTCCCAAAAATGGACCTACTCAACGCAGTTACGCCATTTTCCGCCCTTCGGATCTTTGGTGGTTCTGCGAATGGACGCTGCCCGACCTTGTCAGGTATAATCCAACCGTCGGGCCTGACATAGTTTTCTAAAACCCATTTCACACAAGTACCGCTTATGCTATACTTGGAAAGGAGAAACTATGCCAACCATCAGCATGTTCTACGGGATCGAGATCCAGATGTACTACAACGATCATCTTCCGCCCCATTTTCACGCATACTATCAGGGAGAAGAAGCCATTTTTTCTTTGGACGGCACATTGATCAAAGGTTCCCTTGCAAGACGCGCCTGCCGTCTTGTTCAGGATTGGGCCGAGTTGCACATTCAGGAACTCGAGCGCAATTGGGACCTTGCCAGAGAAAAAGCTGCGCTGGAGAAGATTCCGCCGTTAAATTGACAAAGGAGGTCCGTCATGACAAGTTTGGATCTTGGACCACGAGCAGTCGCCATCACCCCGCGAGAGGACTATTCCCTGCTTGTCACGTTCGACAACGGAGAGACCCGCATTTATGATGTTCGGCCGCTTCTTACAGAAGGTGTTTTTCAAAGGTTAAACGACGTAGACTTTTTTATGCAAGCACATGCCAAATACGGCACTGTTGTCTGGGATGAGGAACTCGACATTGCTCCGGAAAGCCTTTATGCAGACAGTGTTCTCACATAACAAAAGACGAACCGCCCTTCCCGGGCGGTTTTTTCATGCGGCGATTCAACCCTTCCCCGCAAAAAACGGGCAGCGGACACCGATGCACTGTTCGTTTTGCGCGGAATGGATACACACGATGTCGCTGCTCTCCATCTCTACGCCAAAGTGCTCTTTCACATACTCGACCGCGGACAGGATCGCCAGGTACGAGTCTCTCTTGCAGCAACGCGGTCCACCGAGATCGCTGATGCGGTCCAGAGACTTCACGGTCATTTTCTGGGCCAGTCGGAAGCCCTCTTCCGACAGCGGCGATGACCCGGAGATCACTGCGATGAACGTTCCGGTCGAGATACCCGCGCCGCACGCGCCCCAGTTCCCGCAAAACCCGCCGGGTACACTTCCGGCGCGCTGAATCATCGTGTCCAGAGCCGCGGGCAGATCAAGGTCTCCCCCGGCGTTCTTATAAGCCGTGAGAAGCGCGCAGCCGACCATCACATGGTGCTCCGGTCCGTGCATATGGCAGGACGGCAGCGCCATCATCTTTCGCAAAATCTGTATGGGGTCCCCGGACGTCTCCTCCAGACACATCCTCTTCACAGCCTGCTCCATAGAAACCAGTTCTGCCATGGTATTCTCCTCCCGCGATTTACGCTCCTTCTTTCAGCCCAAAATACGAAAGCACTGCTCGAAAGTCATCCTGCATGAGACGACAGGTCTCGGACAGATACTCATGAGACTCCTCCCATTTCGCAAGACCATTATAGTACAGAAACTTCTCCCGGTCCGCAATAATAAACGGTACAATACCTGCCCGCAGGCATTCTTTGAACAGGATGAGCCTTCCGATGCGTCCATTGCCGTCCTGGAACGGGTGGATGGCTTCAAAGTCATGGTGGAACCGAATGATGTCGTCCCACCCGATGTTCGGCAGCGCCGCATAGTTTTGCAGCAGTGCCTTCATTTCTCCCGGGACAAGCTCAGGCGGAGTCGTCTCTTTTCCCCCGACCTCGTTGGCGATGCGTTTGTATTCTCCCACCGCAAACCAGTCCTGACGGGAGTCTGTCGTCCCGTTTTTCAGTGTGCGGTGCAGGTCTTTTATAAACGCTTCACTGAGGGGCCGGTTATAAGAGTCGATGACTTTATCAACGCAGAGAAAGTGGTTGGCGGTCTCCAGTACGTCATCCACAAAAACCTGCGTCCCGCCCAGCGTATTCGTCTCAAAAATAAGCCTTGTCTGGTCTTCCGAAAGACGGCTGCCTTCGATATGGTTGGAGTTGTAGGTCAACTGCACCTGGACGTGGTGGTAGATGCCGCCTTTGATGCCTGCGTCCTTTTCAAACCTCAAACGTTCCGGAAGGGTGTTCGGCAAAGTTTGCCGTTTGTTGAGCCGCTCCGGTTTTTCGGCATCTGCCGGGATCTGCCATTCTTTCCCGTTTCGAACCGCGCCGGGCACTCTTCCTTCTGCGCAGTAATTGCGCACGCTGCGTTCCGACACGCCCCAGACTTGTGCGGTTTCGCGTACATTCCACCAGTCCATGACACCCCTCCTCTCCTGGAGAAAACTCCTGTTTTTCTCTTCCTTCTCATTATACCCTTTTCCTCTTTATTCGGCAAGAAAAAGCAATTATTTATTAAAAAAGTCTAATTATTTTGCCGAACGATGACAACCAAAAACCGCCCGTCAGGGCGGTTTTCTCATGGGCGATTTATTTCTTCACTTCTCCGACCGGCGTGTACACCAGCTTGCCGTTTTGCCGTTCGGACTTCATGAGGCAGACGCGCTCGACGTCCATGGACGCGCGCGGCGCCTCCGCCAGGTCTGACACCTGCAGGTCGTACGGCCACTCGGCCCGGCGCACCA
>JAGACE010000056.1 GCA_017614275.1 Clostridia bacterium
CCAGGAGATGTCGTCGCCGACACACCAGACTTTATAACCTTTGTCCAGATAGTGTTTCGGCGGGACGAGCATGGCAAGGTTCGTTTTGCCGCAGGCGCTCGGGAACGCGGCGGTGATGTACTTGGTGTCGCCGTTCGGATACTCGATGCCGAGGATGAGCATGTGCTCGGCCTGCCAGCCTTCCTGGCGGCCCAGGTTGGAGGCGATACGGAGCGCGAAGCACTTCTTGCCCTGCAGGACGTTGCCGCCGTAGCAGGAGTTGACGGAATAGATGGTGTTGTCCTGCGGCCACTGGCAGATGTATCTCTTCTCCGGGTCGGAGTTGCAGGACGCGTGGGTGCCCTTGATCCAGTCGGTGGACTCGTCGCCGATGGCGTCGAGGACGCGCTGACCGACGCGGGTGATGATGTTCATGTTGCAGACGACATAGATGGAGTCGGAGACTTCCACGCCGTATTTCGCGAACGGAGAGCCGACCTTGCACATGCTGTAGGGGATGACATACATGGTCTTGCCCTTGTAGCTGCCGCGGATGATGTCGTCCAGGGTCTTGTAGCACTCGTCGGGATCCATCCAGTTGTTCAGAGGACCGGCCTCTTCTTTGGTGGGCGTGCAGATGAACGTTCTGTCTTCCACACGGGCGACGTCGTTCGGGTTGGTTCTGTGGAAATAGCAGTCGGGCAGTTTCTCCTCGTTGAGTTTGATGAATTCACCGGTGGAGACGGCCTCGTCTTTGAGAGCCTGGATCTGCTCTTTGGAGCCATCGATCCATACGACTTTGTCGGGCTGCAGAAGGTCGATCCGATTCTGTACCCAGTCCAGGATGCTCTTGTTCTTCGTCAGTTGTTCCATGTAACAAGCTCCTTTTCTAAAACTTTGACTTCGGTGCCCCGTATGGTCCCCTCTACCCTGGCAAGAACCGCTTGATTTTGGCGATTCATTTGCTATCATAGTAATGGGTTTCCGATTGGTTCCCGATACGCAAACAATTATACTTGAAATTAAGACAAAAGTCGAGAAAACCGACGCAGTTTTCCCGATATTTTCAAATTCTGTAGGATTGTACAAGTTTTTTGCAGAAACTCGTTACTTTTTTAACAGACCGGAAAGGAGGCGACCATGAAAGTATCCCTGATCATCCCCTGTTACAACGAAGAAGGGAACGTCCTGCCCCTGTACGAGGCGGTCCGGGACGCTTTCGAGGGAGCCGTCCCAGACTACGAGTTCGTCTTCGTCAACGACGGCAGTACCGACGGGACCGCTGCCGCGCTGGCCGAGCTGGTCCGCACCGCGGAGTGTCCGGTCAAAGCCGTCCGCTTCTCCCGCAACTACGGAAAGGAATCGGCCATCCTCGCCGGGCTGTCCGAGGCCTCCGGAGACTGCTTCACCATCATGGACGGCGACCTGCAGCAGATCCCCTCAGTCGTGGTCGAGATGATCCGGTATCTGGAAGAGCATCCGGACTGCGACTGTGTCACCGCCTTCCAGGAGGCCCGGAACGAAAGCCCCGTCATGGTCTTCTTCAAGGACCATTTCTACAAGATCATCAACCGGGTCTCCGACACCGAATTCGTCAACGGCGCCTCGGACTTCCGCACCTTCCGCAAAAACGTGCGGGACGCGGTGCTGCAGCTCCCGGAGACGAACCGTTTCTCGAAGGGCATCTTCTCCTGGGTCGGGTTCAGCACCCACTACATCCCCTACACCGCCGAAGAGCGGCTGAGCGGGACCACGAAATGGTCGTTCGGCAAACTCTGGGCCTATGCCCTCTCCGGCATCATCTCCTTCACCACCGTGCCCCTGCGCCTGCCGCTGTTCCTCGGCGCCGGCACGCTGGCGGCCGCCTGCGGCGCCGCCGTGCTCCAGCGGGGCGAAAAAAGAAAGACTCTCCCCGCCGTCCTGGCGGTCGGGAGTCTCCAGCTGTTCGGGATCGGCGTCCTCGGCGAGTACATCGCCCGGGTCTATCAGGAAACCAAACAGCGGCCCGTGTACCTCATCAAGGAGATCCTGGACAATCAGAAATAACGAAAAGCCCCGCCAAAACGGCGGGGCTGTTTTTTATGAGAAGAGTTCCCGGACTTTCTCGGCCCGGAGCGCGTCCCGCTCCTGACGGGACAGGGTGGTCCCCGCCTCGGTGTTCAGCGTGGCGGGCTGCATGGAGAAGATGGACTCGTTCACGGCGTTCAGGGGCACGTCGAAGTCGCCCGCGGCGATGCCGATCTTCACGACGGACAGCGCCTCCATGAATTCCCGGAAGCTCAGGACCCGCGCGGTCTTCAGCGTCCCGTAGGACCGCCAGAGCATGTCTTGGAACGACAGGTTCTCCATCAGTTCCTTCCGGGCGTCCCGCTCCTGTTCGAGGATGGACAGGGCCAGCGAGCTCAGGTTCTGGAGCGCGGCCTCTTCCGAGATGCCGAGCGTGACCTGGTTGGTCAGGATGTAGAGGCTCCCCGCGGGGGAATCCCCCTCACCGTAGGCGCCGGTCAGGATGAGCCCGAGCCGGGAGACGGTGTTCGACAGGTGCCGGACGCGGTCGAGGATGCGCAGGGCCGGCAGTTGCAGCAGCACAGAGGCGCGCATGGCCGTCCCGATGTTGGTGGGGCACTGGGTCAGGTAGCCCAGTTTGGGGTCGAAGGAGAAGCCGACGGCATCGTCCAGGATGGTGTCCAGCCGGTCGGAGAGCTCATAGGTCTTCTCCAGTTCCAGCCCGGGCAGGATGGCCTGGATCTTCACGTGGTCCTCTTCGCAGATCATCAGGCTGAGGCTCTCGTCCGGGGTCATCAGAAAGGTCCTGCCCTCCGCGAAACTCACGAACTCCGGGCTGACCAGGCTGCGTTCCGCCAGAGAGATGGCGGCGTCCCGGGACAGGTCCTGCATCCGGGTGACCAGGAATTTGCCGGGCAGCTCTTTTTCAATGGCCTCCCGGACCTCCTCGGCGATCTGCTCTTTCTCCTCCGGGGCCAGCCGCGCCGAGAACGCGTGCCCGCGGACATTGCGGGCCAGAGCCACTCGGGAACTGATGGCGACGTCGTTTTCCTTGCCGGAGAGCTGATACCATTTGGTCATGTCGTCTCCCCCTTCAGATCCCGCAGACGGTCCCGCAGGACCGCCGCCTGTTCGAATTCCTCCGCCGCGACCGCCGTTTTCAGGTCGGCCTCCAGGGCGCGGATCTCCGCCCGGCGCTCGGTCCGGTCGTCCACCGACGTCCCGGTCTTGCCGATGTGGGTGGCCCGGCCGTGGATCCGGGACAGGGAGGGTTTCAGGCGGTCATAGAACACATCGTAGCATTCCGCGCAGCCCATCATGCCGGTGCGCACGATCTCGTCGAAGCTGGCGCCGCAGCCGGGGCAGCGTTCGGACTCCTCCGCGGCAGACGGCAGCACCGCCTCCGGGAAGAAGCGGCTCAGCAGGCCCCCGATGTTGGAGCCGAAGCCCGAGAACAGCACGGAATACCCCAGGTGCTGCGCGCAGCTGGAGCACAGGTGGAGTTCGGCGGACTCGCCGTCCACGATCCGTTTGATGTGTGTGGTGGCCTCGTTTTTGCCACAGTTCTGGCAGAGCATGAAATGCTTCCTCTCCCGTAAAATAGATGGTTTCTGTTCTAACTTTTTTATTATCCGCCAACCGTCCCGTTTCGTCAACTCCCGCCGAGCGGTCCGTCTTCGAAACAGGGCGTCAAACCGCAACTTTTGCCTGACAAAAAATAAACGAGTCAGAGGCCCTGTTTCCGCGATTTGTGCGTTGATTTTTTTTATTAATAGGTTATAATACTTGTAAGTCACACTTGCGAAAAGCTGTGACTTTTTGCAAGTCTGAGCGAACAATCAGATGTTTGGAAAAAATGGCATGGAGTCCATGTCAATGAGAAGGAGTTGAACGAATGGCAAGCTTAAACATTGCAGGCGTGCAAAAGCCCGCTGCAAAGGGCCATGGCGGAGCTCATGTGAAGCATCACAAGAACACCTCTGCCCTGCCCGTCGTGCGCATGCCGATCCCGGCTTCTGTCACCATCCCCCTGTCACAGCATATCGGTGCCCCGAATGAGGCACAGGTAAAAGTGGGCGATGAAGTCAAAGTCGGACAGGTCATCGGAAGCACCGATGCCTTTGTCAGCGCCCCCGTCCACGCCACCGTCTCCGGTACGGTCAAGGCCATCAAACCGGTCAAGATCGTCAATGGCAACATGGTCAACGCGGTTGTCATCGAATCCGACGGAGAAATGGCTCTCTCGGAGGACGTCAAACCCCCGGTCATCGAGTCGAAGCAGGACTTCCTCAACGCGGTCCGCGCATCCGGACTCGTCGGCCTCGGAGGCGCCGGGTTCCCCACTCACGTCAAGCTCGCGTTCAAGGAAGATGCAGGGGTCGACACCCTCATCATCAACGCGGCGGAGTGCGAGCCCTACATCACGGTCGACCATCGGGAAATGCTCGACCGCCCCGAAGACATCCTGAACGGTGTCAAGGCAGCCGTCAAATGGCTCGGCTTCCAGAACGCTTACATCGGCATCGAGGACAACAAGCCGGACGCGTTCCAGAGCCTGCTGGACACCATGGAGGCAAACGAGGAGTTCAAAGATCTCGTCAAACTCATCTGCCTGCCCTCCAGTTACCCTCAGGGTGCTGAAAAAGTGCTCATCTATTCGGCCACCGGCAGAAAAGTCCCTCCGGGGAAACTGCCCTCTGACGTCGGCTGTGTCGTCATGAACGTCCAGTCCGCTTCGTTCCTCGGCCGTTATCTCAAGACCGGCAAACCGCTGGTCAGCCGTTCTCTCACCGTCGACGGCGGCGCCGTCGCCGATCCGAAGAACGTGCGCGCGCCCCTCGGCACCATGTATTCCGAGATCGTGGAATACTGCGGAGGGTTCAAGGAAGAGCCGTACAAAGTCCTCGCCGGCGGCCCCATGATGGGCATCGCCACACCGGACATCAACGTTCCTCTTCTGAAGAACAACAACGCCATCACTTGTCTTGCCAAGAGTGCAGTCAAGGTCAAACCCACCCGTTCCTGCATCCGCTGCGGCCGCTGCGTGGATTCCTGTCCCATGTGCCTCGAGCCCACTCTCATCGAGAAGAAGGCTCACCTGAAGGACGTGGACGGTCTGAACAAAGCCAGCGTCATGAACTGCATGGAATGCGGAAGCTGTGCCTTCGCCTGCCCGTCCGGCAGACCGCTGGTCCAGTATATGCGCCTTGGTAAGGCGATCGTCAGAGAGGCAGGTGCGAAAAAATGATCGATATGAAAAAACTGACGGTCAGCGCTTCGCCTCATCAGAAGTCCGCTGACACCACCACGGGCATCATGCTCGATGTCATCATCGCGCTGGCCCCCGCCGGCATCGCCGCGGTCCTCGTCTTCGGCCTCCGGGCCCTGGCGGTCATCCTGGTCTCTGTGGCTTCCTGCGTCCTGGCCGAGTTCCTTTCCCGGAAGGCCATGAAGAAGGAAAACACCATCTCTGACCTCTCCGCGGTCGTCACCGGTCTGCTCCTGGCCTACAACCTGCCGTCCAACCTTCCCTTCTGGGAAGTCGTCCTGGGCGCGGTCATCGCCATCGTCGTCATCAAGCAGATGTTCGGCGGCATCGGCCAGAACTTCATCAACCCGGCTCTGGGCGCCAGAGTCATCCTCATGTCCGCCTTCCCCAGCAGAATGTCTGCCGGCGCCTTTGCCGGTCTGAACAAGTCCGGCTGGGACGTCGACGCCCTGACCGGCGCCACCCCCATGGGTCTGGTCGGTCTGGACGGCGTCAAAGAAGGCGCCCCCACGCTGTCGGAACTGTTCTTCGGTAACGTCAGCGGCTGTATGGGTGAAGTCTCCGCGGCTGCCCTCCTCATCGGCGGCATCTACCTCATGGTCCGCAGAGTCATCTCCCCCATCCTTCCCGTCACGTACATCGCTACGGTCGCCATCTTCTGCACGTTCGCGCAGGGCTTCGACATGTATGCGGTCGCTTACGAACTCCTGGGCGGCGGTCTGTTCCTCGGCGCCATCTTCATGGCCACCGACTACACGACCTCTCCCATCACCAAGAAGGGCAAGCTCATCGCCGGTATCTTCTGCGGTGTCGTCACCTGCGTCATCCGGCTCTGGGGCTCTCTCCCCGAAGGTGTCTCCTTCTCCATCATCCTCATGAACGTCTTCGTACCGTACTTTGAGGACTGGACGGCTCCCACTCCCTTTGGCATGATCAAAGAGAAGAAAGCCAAAAAATCTAAGGAAAAGGAGGAGGCTAAAGCATGAATAAGAAATTCTCACCGAAAGACATCTTAGTCCCCACCATTTCCCTGTTCGTCATCGCCATGTGCGCCACGTTCCTGCTGGCTCTGGTCAACAACGTCACGGCCGATCGCATCGCCGCCGCCACCGCGGCCGCCGAAGCGGAAGCCAGACAGACCGTGTTCCCGGATGCAGCGAACTTCGTGGAGCAGGAAAACTACTATGAAGCCACCGATGCCAAAGGCAACATCATCGGTTATGTCTTCAACACCGCCAGCAAGGGCTACGGCGGCGATGTACCGGTCACGGTCGGCATCGACTCCACCGGCACCATCACCGGCATCGTGCCCGGCGATCTGTCCAACGAGACCCCCGGCCTCGGCCAGAACGCCAGCAAACCTTCTTTCCTGGCACAGTTCCCCGGCAAAGCCGGCACCCTGACCGTTGTCAAGAATGCTCCCGGAGACGGAGAGATCCAGGCAATGACCAGTGCCACCATCACCACCAACGCGGTGGTCGGAGCCGTGAACGCTGCCATGGATATGTTCAATGACATTACAGGAGGTGGCAAATAATGGCTGAAGCAGCAAAAAGAAATCCTGTAAAGGAACTGACGAAGGGTATCGTCAAAGACAACCCGGTCCTGCGCCTCGTGCTCGGTTGCTGTCCGACACTGGCCATCACCACCTCTGTTGAGAACGCCATCGGTATGGGCATCGCCGCCACCATCGTTCTCATCCTTTCCAACATCGTCATCTCGGCGCTTCGGAAAGTCATTCCCTCGAGAGTCCGTATCCCGTGTTTCATCGTGGTCATCGCGGCTTTCGTGTCGATGATCCAGCTCCTGGTCAAAGCCTTCGCCCCGTCTCTGGACGCCGCTCTGGGCATCTACCTCCCGCTGATCGTCGTCAACTGTATCATCCTCGGCCGTGCGGAGGCCTTCGCCAGCAAGAACGGCATCGCTCTGTCCGCCCTCGACGGCGTCGGCATGGGCATCGGCTTCACCCTGGCACTGGTCCTCATGGCCATCATCCGTGAATTCTTCGGATCGGGCAACCTGACCCTGAAGGTCCTGGGCTTCGGTACCTCGCTGACCGACCTCTTCGGTCTGGGCGACTCCAACGTCCTCTCGGCCCTTCATATGGATCCGATCATCATCTTCATCCTTGCCCCCGGCGGTTTCTTCGTCTACGGCCTGCTGATCGCCCTGATCAACCTGCTTGGCCGTCACCAGGGCAAGAAAGACGCTGAGCTCAACTGCTGCAACGTCATGGAAGATGCAGAGGGCAACCTGGTCCTCGTCGCCGACGGCAAGACCATCGTCATGCCGAAGGTCGAGACCACCCCGCAGATCAAGAAAGTGGAAGCGGAAGGAAAGGAGGCTGCTGAAGCATGAAACTCGTAGCCATTATGCTGACGACGATCTTCACGCAGAACTTCGTCCTGTCGAAGTTCCTCGGCATCTGTCCCTTCCTGGGCGTCTCCAAGAAAAAGGACACTGCCATCGGCATGAGCGGAGCAGTCCTGTTCGTCATGCTCCTTGCCACGATCGTTTGTTACCCGCTGAATCTCATCCTGACGAAGAACGGGTTTGGCTATCTCCAGACCCTGGTCTTCATCCTCGTCATCGCCTCTCTCGTCCAGTTCGTCGAGATCACCATGAAGAAGTACATGAAGCCGCTGTACAGCGCCCTCGGTATCTTCCTTCCCCTGATCACCACCAATTGTGCGGTCCTGGGTCTCGTCACTCTGAACGTCCAGGAAGGCTACAACTTTATCGAATCCATCTTCAATGCACTGGGTGCCGGCCTCGGTTATGGCCTTGCCATGATCATGTTCTCCGGGATCCGTGAGAGAATGGAAGGCAACGACATCCCGAAGTTCTGGCAGGGACTTCCGATCACCCTCGTCGCCGCCGCTCTCATCACCTGTACCTTCCTCGGCTTCACCGGTGTCATTGAGAACATGTTCGGCGCTTAAGAAAGGAATGGTGAACTTATGAATCCGATTTTACTCGCGGTCATCATCGTCGCCATCCTCGGTATGGTGCTCGGACTTGTGCTTGCCATCGCGTCCATCATCATGGCCGTCCCGGTCGATGAGAAGGCGGTCGCGATCGAAGAAGTCCTGGCGGGCGCCAACTGCGGCGCCTGCGGATATTCCGGCTGTGCCGGTTACGCTGCGGCTCTCGCCGCCGGCGACTGTGAAGACACTACCCTCTGCTCCCCCGGCGGCTCTTCCTGCGCGAAAGCCATTGCTGGGATCCTGGGCGTCGATGCCGGAGACTCCATCCCCATGACGGCCGTCGTCCTGTGCCGCGGCACGGACGCCAACGCCGGCACCATCATGGATTATCACGGCGACATGAGCTGCAAGACCGCCTCCCAGCTGTTCGGCGGCGGCAAAGCCTGCTCCTTTGGCTGTCTGGGTCTCGGCGACTGCGAAGAAGCCTGCCCGTTCGACGCCATCCATGTCGGCGAATCCGGCCTCGCGGAAGTCGATTCCGAAAAATGCCGCGCCTGCAAGATCTGCATCAATGTCTGCCCGAAGGGCGTCATCGAACTCGTGCCTCTCTACAAGCACGAGGCCGTGGTCTACTGCCAGAACAAGAACAAGGGCGGTCAGACCCGGAAGCAGTGCAAAGTCGGCTGCATCGGCTGTATGAAGTGTCAGAAGACCTGCCAGCACGACGCCATCCACGTCGAAAACTTCAAGGCGACCGTGGATTACGCGAAATGCGTCGGCTGCGGCGACTGCGCCGAAGCCTGCCCGGTGGGCTGCATCGACATGTCG
>JAGACE010000057.1 GCA_017614275.1 Clostridia bacterium
ACTGCCGGAGGGCACCCCGGTCCTCTGTCACATGGCGCCGAACGCCGACCACGAGGCGAAGTGGATCGCTCAGCGCATCCGCGCCCTGCACGAGGACGGCTGGAACTACAAGGACATCACGGTCCTCTACCGGGCCCACTACCTGACGCGGCCCGTCGAAGAGGCTTTACTGAAGGAAAAACTCCCCTACACCATCTACAGCGGCACCCAGTTCTTCGACCGGATGGAGATCAAAGACGCCCTGTCCTACCTGCGCATGGTCGCCTTCCGGGACGATCTCGCGTTCCGGCGGGTCGTGAACGTTCCCAAGCGGAACATCGGACAGCGTCGGATGGCGTTCCTGGAGGAATATGCCGGCTCGAACGGCGTCTCCCTGTACCAGGCGCTGAAGCAGAATCTGGACCACGACCTGTTCAAGGGTACGAAAGCCCGGCCGTTCGTCCATCTCATCGAGGACTACTCGGCCACCTATGAGGGCCGCCCGGTCTCCGAGCTGCTGTCGGACCTTCTCAACCAGTCCGGCTATGAGCAGATGATGCGCACCAACGGGTCCCAGGAACGGCTGGACAACCTGGCAGAACTGAAGCAGTCCATCTACGAATACGAAGTCTCCTGCGGAGAGGAGACCGACCTCTCCGGCTACCTCAAGCACGTGGCGCTCTTCACGAACGCCGACACCGCCGAGTCCGGGGACAAGGTCCGGCTGATGACCGTCCACGCGGCCAAAGGCCTGGAGTTCCCCATCGTGTTCCTCATCGGGATGAACGAGGGCACCTTCCCCTCCCGGAAGATCAAATCCCTCGACGAGATGGAGGAGGAGCGGCGGCTGGCCTTCGTCGCGGTCACCCGCGCGGAGCAGCAGCTGGTCCTGACCTCCGCGGAAGGGCGGAACCTGGACGCCACGCCCCGCTACCCCTCCCGCTTTATTCTGGACATCGGGGTCGACCGCCTGCTCTTCGACGAGCCGCCCCGGGAGGGCCTCATCAAGGAGGCGAAGGAGTACATCGACATGAAGAGCCGCTACCTCGGGACCGGAGACGAGGAGGACAGCCTCTTCGACATCGGCGACCGGGTCGAACACCCCGTCATGGGCCTCGGCACCGTCCTCGAGCGCAACAGCGGCAAGTCCGCCTACCTCATCCGGTTCGACGACATGCCCACGCCCCGGGCCATCTCCTACCGGGCGAACCTCAAAGCCACGGAAAAAGGCTCCGACGAGCCGCAGCCGCCGAAGCCTTACAACAGACGATTCAATTGAGTTTTCTCCGGGCCCGCGGCCAGAGTACCGTGGGCTGCCCGACGTCATGCTCCCGCTCCAGAGAGTTCAGGGCCACCATGTCGTGCACCAGCGGGTCCGTCAGGAGGACCTCCCAAACTTCATACACCGTTTTGAGCCATTCCTGCGACAGGGGTGGCTCTTCTTCGATGAGCGGGCAGGTGTAGGGCAGGTCCATGTCGTTGAGGATGAGTACGAGCCGCTCTCTCCGTTTTCCGGCGTGCAGCAGGTGCGGCTGTGTCGGGAAGAGCCGGCACTGCAGCGGCCGGTGCTCGCGATGGCACTGCATCGGGTCTTTGCATTTGACGAAGGAGAGCTCCTTCCCCAGGAACGACGGCGGGAACAGGGCCGCGAACTCGTCGGTGGACGTGATGTCTTCCTCCTCCACCTGTTCCTCCGACCACCGGAGCCAGTCCGGGTCCTCTTTCTGCAGGTCCTCTTCCCCCGGATACAGGTACAGGCCCATGTCTCCGTCCTCGACAGCGCGGTCGTAGCCGCTGACGCCGCAGCAGGCTTTTCCGCAGAGCACGCCGCAGTCATAGGGCACGGGCGTCACTTCGTCGAGTTTCCGGTAGAGTTCCCGGTAGGTTTCTTTGGACAGTGCCATGATCACACCTCGTTTTGGTCAGGCGATGAAGCCCACCGTGTGGTAGACGACGATGAATCCGAACAGAGTGAACAGGGAGGCCACGGTGCTGAGCGCGACGAACTGGCCCGCCAGTTCTCCGTCTCCGCCCATGTTGGCGGCCATCGGGAAGGACGCGATCGCCACCGGGGCGCCGGCCATGATCAGGAACCCGAACCGTTCGACGTCGGAGAATCCGAACAACGAGGACAGCAGGGTGGCGATCAGCGGCAGTAAGATCAGTTTGAATGCCATCGTCGGCCACAGATACCGGCGGTTGTCCCGGATGGCCCGGAACTTCAGCGTGCCGCCGAGGAGGAACAGCGCCAGGGGCGTCGTCAGAGCCGAGAACGCGCTGATCGGGGTCTCGACCGGCGCGGGCAGTTTGATCCCGAGCAGCAGGAACACGAGCCCGACCAGGGCGCCGAGGATCAGCGGGTTCGTGACGATGTTCTTCAGCAGCTGCAGCGGTTTGATGTCCCCGCCCCGCCAGGTCTCGAACAGGATGACCGCGATGGCGTTGTACAGAGGCACGATGATGGCGACCATCAGCGTGGCCACCGCCGCCCCGCGGGCCCCGAAGACGCTCTGCGCCATCGGGATGCCGAAGAGCACGAAATTCGACCGGTACGCCGCCTGGATGACGACGGGCTGTTTGGGCCGATCCTTCACCAGCCGCGGCACCGCCAGGATCAGGGCGCCGACCAGCAGGAGCAGGCTCAGGACGCAGACCGGCAGGAAGCTTCCCCTGATCTCCAGTCCGTCGTCCACATTGTACAGGCTCCAGAACATGAGGAACGGGAAGAAGCACTGGAACACCATTTTGTTCATCCGCTCCAGGAACGGCTCGTCCGTCAGGCCGATGCGGTGCACCGCGTAGCCCACCCCCAGGTAGACGAGAAAGGGCAGGACGGCATTCAGGGCGATGAGGAACGAGCTGAGCAAAACGGGGACCTTCTTTCGCAAATCAACGGTTTTGAAACTTGCCCCATTATATCCCATTCGGTATAATAAGGTAAAGATATTTTATGAACCGAAAAGGAGGTCCTGCCTTATGAAATTCTTTATCTGCAAACATTGCGGCAACATCATCGCCTTTGCGGAAGACAAAGGTGTCCCGGTCGTCTGCTGCGGGGAAAAGATGAGCGAGCTCGTCCCCGGCACCACCGACGCCGCTACCGAGAAACACGTCCCGGTCATCAGCGTGGACGGGAACCTGGTCACAGTCACCGTCGGTGAAGTGGAGCATCCCATGCTGGAGGAGCACCACATCGCCTGGATCGCTCTGGAGACCAAAGAGGGCAATCAGCGCAAACCGCTGCCCGTCGACGGCAAGCCCTGCGCCACCTTTGCCCTGACCGACGGAGACGAAGTCGTCGCCGCCTACGAGTACTGCAACCTCCACGGACTGTGGAAAGCAGACGCGTAAAACAAAAACAGACCCATCTTCCAAACCTCCCTGTTCCAAACAGGGAGGTTTGTGTTATAGTATTGGGCAGGTGATTTTATGCATACTGAATTTTTGATGGGCAATGAGGCCATCGCCCTCGGTGCTCTGGCCGCCGGCGTCAACGTCGTCTGCGGATATCCCGGCACCCCGTCCTCCGAAGTGCTGGAGACGGTGGCGAAGCGGAAGACGGACGCCACCTATGTGGAGTGGTCCGTCAACGAGAAGGCCGCCATGGAGCTGGCTGCCGGCGCCGCCTATGCGGGCGCCCGCGCGCTGGTCACCATGAAACGGGTCGGCCTGAACGTGGCCTCCGACCCCCTTATGAGCCTGGAATATGTAGGCGTGAAGGGCGGCCTCGTGGTCCTTGTGGCCGACGACCCGGGCCCCATCTCCTCGCAGACCGAGCAGGATACCCGGACCTTCGCGGCCTTTTCCAAAGTCCCCTGCTTCGACCCGAGTTCTCCGGCGGAAGCCTATGAGATGATCCAGGACGCCTTCGCGTTCTCCGAGGAGCACGGCACGCCGGTCTTCCTGCGGCCCACGACCCGGGTGGACCACGGCTACGCATCCCTCGAGGTCAAAGACGAGGACGAATTCTACGTCAACTCGCCGGAAGGCTTTGTCAAAGACAGCGCCCGCTGGGTCATCTTCCCACGGCTGTCGTTCCAAAACCACGCGAAGATCGAAGCACGCAACGAGGCGCTCCGCACGGATGCAGCCTGGAACGGGAAGAACGAACTCCTCGGCGGCGATGTGCCGAAGAAGGGCGTGGCCGCCGGCGGCATCTCCTTTGCCTACGCGAAGGAAGCGCTGGAGAACCGCGGCGCGGACGGGACGTTCCCGGCCCGCCTCCTGAAAGTCAGCACCCCTTTCCCCTTCCCGGAAGCGCTGGCTCTGGAGTTCCTGAACGGCCTCGATGAAGTCCTGGTCCTCGAAGAACTGGACCCGGTCATCGAAAAAGAACTGACGTATCTCTGCGGAAAGCACCGGCTTCCCGTGAAGATCTGCGGCAAACTCAGCCATCACATCGCCCCTTCGGGCGAAAACACCCGGGAT
>JAGACE010000058.1 GCA_017614275.1 Clostridia bacterium
AAGTTGTCTTCCTTGCCCAGGCGGACCATGTGATCCTCCGGGACACCGACCTTCTTCGTCCAGATGTCCCACGCCTCGTCGTCGTCCACATAGACGCTGCAGTACAGCTTGTCGGTCGGGATCTTCAGGACCTCGGTGAAATACTCCCAGGCCCAGGCAATCGCGTCTTCTTTGAAGTAGTCCCCGAAGGAGAAGTTGCCCAGCATCTCGAAATAGGTGCCGTGGCGCGCCGTGTGACCGACGTTGTCGATGTCCGGGGTCCGGATACACTTCTGACAGGTCGTCACCCGGTAACGGGGCGGCGTGACCTCCCGCGTGAAGAACTTCTTCATCGGGGCCATGCCGGAGTTGATGAGCAGGAGGCTCTTGTCTCCGTCCGGCACGAGGGAATAACTCGGCAGCCGGAGGTGCTCTTTGCTCTCGAAGAACTGAAGGAAGCTCTCCCGCAGTTCATTCAATCCAGTCCATTCCATAAATGGGGTCTCCTTAATAATAAAATACAATTCGGCATAATATTTTACTATTAACGGCAGGAAGTGTCAACGAACGCCCTCCCCCGGGCGATTTACTTTTTCTGAAATACAAAGTATAATTTCTAAGGTTTGGAGAATTGCCTGGAAAACGCTTTGCTCGCTGCGAAGGTCGCGATCTTCGCGTGGTATGGGGGAATCAATAGCGCCGTAGGCGCCGCTCCGAAAGCTCAATTCTTGCTTCACAAAGGTTTCCCCACGGCAATTCTCTATCGTACGTATTCATAAAAGGGAGGGATTCCGGTGAAAACTGTCATCATCGGCGGCGGCGCGTCCGGCCTGGCCGCGGCGGTCACGCTGAAGCGGGAATGCCCCGCCATGGACGTCGTCGTTCTGGAGAAACTCGACGAACCCGGCCGGAAACTCCTGGCCACGGGCAACGGGCGGTGCAACCTGACCAACACCGACATCGCCGTCGGGTACTACCACGGGGACTCCTCTCTGATCTACCGGGTCCTGAACCGCTTCGACCTGACGGACTGCCTGGACTTCTTCCATTCGCTCGGCCTGCTGACGCGGGAGGAGGAAGGACGGGTCTATCCCCTGTCCATGAACGCCGCCACCGTGCGCAACGTTCTTCTGGAAGAGGCGCGGCGGCTCGGCGTGGTCTTTGAGACCGGGTTCGCCGTGGGCGACCTCGCCCCCGGCTTCACGATCACAGAAAAAGGCGGCGGCCGCTCCGTGACCGCGGACTGTGTCCTCCTGGCCCTCGGCGGCAAGGCGGACGCGGCGCACGGCACCGACGGAGACGGTTACCCCCTCCTCAAAAACTTAGGCATCCGGTATGCTCCCATCTCCCCGTCTCTGACGGCCCTGCTGACCGACCCGAAGGTGGCGCCCCTCAAAGGCTTACGCTTCCACGGGTCCGCCTCGCTGGAAGACGCGCGGGGGAACCTCGTCGGCAAAGACGACGGAGAACTGCAGTTCACGGAGAACGGCCTGACCGGCATCCCGGCGTTCCAGCTGTCCGGCGACGCGGCGGTGCTCGCGAAGAACGAGACGCCCCGGGTGCTGCTGGACTTCTGCCCGAACCTGCCGGACGTCGCGGTCCTCGAATACCTGCGGGACCGCCGGTCCCGGAGCGGTCCGGAGGAACCGGTGCTCTGCCTGTTCACCGGCCTGCTGCAGGAGAAACTGTCCCGCTTCCTGCTGGAAGACGCCGGACTGTCCCCGGAGACGCCGGCAAATCGCCTCGGCATGCAGGAACTTGCGGACCTCGCGGGGCTCCTCAAGGCCTGGCCGCTGGACGTGCTCGGCACGAAGTCCTTCAAAGACGCCCAGGTCACCCGCGGCGGCGTGCCTGCCGAAGAACTGAACGAGGACAGTCTGGAGAGCAGACGCGTCCCCGGCCTCTGGTTCGCCGGCGAACTGCTGGGCGTCGACGGCGCCTGCGGCGGATACAACCTGCATTTCGCCTGGGGATCCGGGATCCTCGCTGCAAAGGAGATCGCACAGCGTGCTACGCATCAATGAACTGAAACTACCTCTGGACTACACGGAGGACGATCTGAAACAGAAAGCCGCCGTCGTCATGAAGGTGACGCCGTCGGACATCACGTCTCTGCGGGTGTTCCGCCGGTCGGTGGACTCCCGCAAAAAGCAGGACGTCCACTTCGTCTTCACGGTCGACGTGGAGGTCTCTGCCGACGAGAAAAAGATCCTGAAACGGACCGATTCCAGAAGGGTCCAGGAGTCCGTGTTCTACCGCTATGAACCGGTCGAACAGAAGCGGACGTCTCCGTTCCGTCCGGTCGTCGCGGGCTTCGGTCCCGCCGGCATGTTCTGCGCGCTGGTCCTGGCGGAGGCGGGTCTGAAGCCCATCGTCCTCGAGCGGGGTCACGACGCCGACACGCGGACCCGGGACGTGCAGACGTTCTGGACACAGCGGACGCTCGACGTCCACTCCAACATCCAGTTCGGTGAAGGCGGCGCCGGGACGTTCTCCGACGGCAAGCTGACCACCGGCATCAAGGACCCCCGGCAGCACAAGATCATGACGGACTTCGTCCGCTTCGGCGCGCCGGAGGCCATCCTCTACACGAACTATCCCCACATCGGCACCGACAACCTGGTCCATGTGGTCAAAAACATCCGGCAGGAGATCATCGCCCTCGGCGGCGAGGTCCGCTTCGGCTGTACCCTGACGGACCTGATCATCGCCAACCGCTACATCCACGGCGTCACCTATCGGGAGGAGTCCGGCGCCCTCGTGGACCTGGAGACCGACTGCGTCGTCCTGGCCCTCGGCCACTCCGCCCGGGACACGGTGGAGATGCTGTACCGCAAGGGCATCCGCATGATGCAGAAGCCCTTCTCTGTGGGCGCCCGCATCGAGCACCCCCGGGAGTTCATCGACCGGGCCCAGTACGGGGACGCCGCCGGCCACCCGAACCTCGGCGCGGCCAACTACAAGATGGCCTGCCATCCGCCCCACGGGCGCGGCATGTACACGTTCTGCATGTGCCCCGGCGGCACGGTCGTCAACGCGGCCTCGGAAGAGGGCGGCATCGTCGTCAACGGCATGAGCGAATACGCCCGGGACGGCGAGAACTCCAACGCGGCCCTTCTGGTGGGCATCGAGCCGGAACACTTCCCGGACGAGCATCCGCTGTCCGGCTTCGCCCTGCAGCGGGGCATGGAGCAGAAGGCCTTCGCCCTCGGCGGCGGGGACTACACGGCGCCCGCCCAGCTGGTAGGAGACTTCCTGGCCGACCGGAAGTCCGTGAAGATGGGCGCGGTCCGGCCCAGCTGTCCCACGGGGGTCACCCCCTCGGACATGCGGGAGGTCCTGCCGAAGAGCGTGACGGACATCATGGCCGATGCGCTCCTGAGGATGGATCGGAAACTGCACGGCTTCGCCATGCCGGACGCGGTCCTCACCTTCCCCGAGACCCGTTCCTCCTCCCCGGTCCGCATCCTGCGGGACGACTTCTATGAGTGCGCGCTCGGCGAAGACCCGCTCGGAGGCGTTTACCCCTGCGGAGAGGGCGCCGGATACGCCGGCGGCATCGTCTCCGCCGCCGTGGACGGCATCCGGGTGGCCGAGGCCATCCTGAGCGATGAACACGCAATATAAACAAAACAACAGCCCGCCGATGGCGGGCTGTTTTATGATGCTTTATTTGGCGTAATCGC
>JAGACE010000059.1 GCA_017614275.1 Clostridia bacterium
GCCTTTGACGACGCCGCGCTCCATTATGAGTTCCCGGACATCGAAATTCTCTATGAGTTCCGCACCGGCTTTGACGGCCGCTTTGCAGGTGAAGTCGTCAATGTCATACCGCGGGGTGACATACGCCAGTGCCGTTTTGGATTCCAGATAGAGCTCCTCGCCGGTGGACTCGATGAGGACCAGACCGTGGTCTTCCTGGCCGACGCGTTTGATGTCGTCCATAATGCCCATGTCTTCGAAGACATGGAAGTTGGAGATGATCTGTACATCGCCGCAGGGCTTGTGCCGCGGGAATGCCGCACGGTCCAGCATGAGGACGTCGATGCCCTGTTTTGCAAGGTAGAACGCTGTGGTGGAGCCGCCGGGGCCCGCACCTACGATAATGACTTGTCGTTTATTCATTGCTCTTCCTCCTCTCAAATGGCGACCATGGTAATGGCGTCGCCCTTCGGGCAGCTTTCCATGCAGACGCCACAGCCGATGCACTTATTCACATCGAGTTCCATGTATCCGCAGCGCAGGCACCGCCAGGCTTCCGCCTTGATGACGGACGGGTCATACTCGCCTTCCACGGGCTCAAAGTTCGTGACACGGACGTCCGGTTCCTGCAACGGCATGCCGGGGCGATCCACTCGCAGCCGAAGCGCCGGGTAGATCTTCTCTTCAATGGGAGCCGCGTTCAGGACGCGCAGATCCAGCGGGTTTTTGAGCTCGCGGCCCTGCAGCTTCGTGTCTATGGCGTGCGCGGCCGCCTTGCCGGAAGCCATGCCGTCTACGACGGAGCAGACCGGGCTGCGGATGTCGCCCGCGAAGTACACTTTATCGTTGTTGTCAAAGACGTCCCACATGGGGTCGGCGATCTGCCCGATCGCCAGGATCACCTGATCGGCATCCACGGTCATCGTGGTCTCTTTGTCCAGGTCGAACCGGATGCGTCCGTCCGCGTCGCGGGAGGACTTGCAGTTACACAGTGTGACCGCGGACACCTTTTTGCCCTTGCCGGGGAACGCGACCGGAGCAAAACCGGGATTCAGCGTGACGCCTTCCGCCTCCGCCTCTTCGATCTCCCAGGGGTGGCCGGGGACATCGGAGCCGGTCTCCATGCAATACGCGGTCACGTTCTTCGCGCCGAGGCGTTTCGCCGCGCGGGCGCAGTCCATCGCCACGTCTCCGCCGCCGATGACGACGACGTTCTCAAAGGACGCTTTTTCTTTTTCTACATTATTGATCCCGTCCAGGAAGTCGAGGGCTGTGACGATGTTCGCCTTGTCCGCGCCTTCGCAGGTGAGCGTCCGGCCGCTCTTTCGGCCGGCGGCCACGACGACCGCGTCATACTCTTTGACGAGTTTCTCCGCCATGGCTTTGTCCACAGACACACCGTACTGAATGTCCATGCCGAGGTCTTCGAGCCGACGGATGTCCTTCAGGAGCGCTTCCCGCGCGAGGCGGAATTCCGGGATGGCACGGTACATCATGCCGCCGGGGGTATCGCTCTCTTCAAAGACCGTGACGTCATAGCCCTGCAGGAGCAGATAGTGCGCCGCGGTCAGGCCGGCGGGGCCGGCGCCGATGACGGCGATCTTTTCTTCGTAGACCTTCGGATACTTCTCCACCTGCAGTTCCACGTTGTCGGACAGATAACGCTTGGTGGCGCGGATGGAGATCGGCTCATCCACCAAGACGCCGCGCTTACAGAACTGTTCGCACGGATGGTGGCAGATGCGGCCGCAGACAGACGGGAGCGGGTTCTTCCGCCAGATGACCTCGAGGGCCTTCTCCGGCTTGTCCACGCGGCAAAGGCCGATGTACCCCTGCGGGGAGATGCCCAGAGGGCAGCCCGTGGTACACGCCTGCTTCGTCGTGAACTCTTTCATTTCGTCGACCGCCATAGCGGGGCGATCGGTGCAGTCCGGGCAGATCCGGCAGATCTCGCGCTGTTTCTCTTCGATGGCGCCGCCCGGGCAGATCTCCCGGCAGGTCCCGCAGTTGACGCAGTTCGCGGAGTTGATGTGCGCCACGTACTTGCGGTCAAACTTGAACAGTTTGCCGGGTTCCAGAACGGACTTCAGGTTCGCTCTCATGCTAGGTTCCTCCTTTACATCATTCAAAAATACCTACAGCCTCAGCATAAAACTTTGACAAAAGTGAAACAATCCACCCCGGGACCAAGTGGAACGAACCCGGCACATTTGTTACAGGCAAATTGACAAAATGGAACGGACTTGGTACATTTGTAACAGGCAAAGGGAGGTGTCCTCATGGGCGGGAACGCATACACGCAGGCGCAGCTGTCGTTCACCAAAAGCTGTCTGTTTGACGCGCTGGTCGAACTCCTGAACGAGAAAGAACTGTACCAGATCGGCGTTACTGAACTGACACAGAAAGCGGGGGTGTCCCGGACCAGTTTCTATCGGAACTACGACCAGATCTCCGACATCATCGTCGAGTTCCTGGACGAGCGCCCGATGGGGTGGACCACGGACATCACACCGGACGAATACACTGCCTACGATGTGACGGCCGGGTACTTCGACTATCTCATCGCCAATAAAAAGTTCTTCCAGACCCTCTATAAACGGAACCTTCTGCACTATCTTCTGGAGGAGACCCATAAAGTGTTCTTTGGCGTCTTCAAACCGTTCGTCGAAGCCTTCGGCTTCCATGAACCGTATCAGATCTCCTGCTTCGTGGGCACCGTCTACCAGGTGACCTATGACTGGATCGCCGGCGGCATGAAAGAGTCCCGCGACGACATGATCGACCTGTCCGCAAAGATCATCACGTCCTTTCACTTTGAATGAAGCAGATCCCTTCCCGTAGCACTGAAATAAAACCCAATAACGGCCGTTCGGAGCCCAAAACCGACCGCACAATACCGTTCCTTGACATAATAGTTTTACAGTGGTATTAACCTACCAGAGGCCAACAACCTCCTCAGAGTTCCCTTCACCATTTCGGTGAAACAGAAACTCAGAGGAGGTGTTTTTGTGTCTGTGACTATTGTTGACAATAGTATATACAGAAGTATATACTTGTGTTGAAAGGGGGTCTTATTATGGAGACTGCGAAAATCTTTACAAACGGTGGCAGTCAGGCGGTTCGCCTGCCGAAGGAATGCAGGTTTCAGGACAATGAGGTCCTGGTGCATCGCATTGGGAAGGTCGTCATGCTTCTTCCGAAAGAAGACCCGTGGAACGCAATGCTCGAGGGTCTGGCGATGTTCACACCTGACTTCTTGCAGGACGGCATCGAAGATCTGCCTCTGCAGGAGAGGGAGTACTTATGAAATACATGCTGGACACGAACATCATTGCCTATGCCAGGAACAACCGCCCGGAAGTCGTCCTGGAAAAGTTCCGGGAGCACGATCTGTTCGATATGTGCATCTCAGCCATCACACTGGCGGAACTGGAATACGGCATATCGAACAGTTCCAGACCGCTTCAGAACCGCCTCGGCCTGATGGCTTTCCTGACAGGCATCGAGGTGCTGGATTTTGACGCGGAAGCGGCCATGGAGTACGGCCTGATCCGGACACAGCTGAAACGACAGGGGGCGCCCATCGGGGCGAACGATCTGCTGATCGCCGCCCACGCGAAGTCCCGCGGGCTGACGCTGATCACAAACAACACAAAAGAGTTCGAACGCATCGAAGGACTCTCCATCGAAAACTGGACCTGATCCAAAAAGCCCCCTGCCGTACGATAGAACCGGTGGGGGACGTTTTTGTGTTATACTGTTCGTGTAACAAACTTTACAGGAGGGTACGATCATGAAAAAACGTTTTCTCAGCATCATCCTTGCCGTGTTCGTCCTGGCGCTCGGCTTCTCCGCGTGCAGCAAACCGGCCACGCAGACCCCGGACGCGGACGGCGACGCCATCGAGCAGGCCGTGTACGACTACCTGGCCACCGAGTGCAGCAAGTCCTACGACAAGGCGGACGCCTGCATCCCGACCATGACCATCCTCGGGACCGAGGTGGCCGCGAACGACGACGTCACCGTGTACGGCGACTTCTGGGTGGAGAACTACGACATCAAGGGCGATACACTGGAATGCGTGTCCGGCGGCCATTACCCCGGCGTCATGCACCTGCAGAAGGACGGGGACGCCTACACCGTCACGAAGTTCGAAAACCCGGAGGACGGATCCAACTTTGATTCCACCGCGAAGAAGCTGTTCGGCAGCTACTATGACGCCTGGCAGAAAGTCTACAGCGACGACGCCGCCCGCGCGGAACTCCGCACCAAGACCATCGCCAACTACGTCAAAGAGAACGGCCTGAAGGTCACCCAGTACCAGGACTACGGCTGGGAACCCGTGGCATTGAAATAAAACCAATAACGTCCGTTCGGTGCCCAAAACCGACCGCACAATACCGTTCCTTGACATAATAATTTTAGAATGGTATTAAC
>JAGACE010000060.1 GCA_017614275.1 Clostridia bacterium
GCCGGCGGCAAAGGGCTTCAGCAGGACAGAGACCCAGTCGACTTTGACCTTCGTCTGCTTCAGCAGCACGATGAGGTTGTGCGTGACGATGTACACATAACAGACGATGGTCCCCACCGGGGCGCCCTTGATATTGATGGACGGGATGCCGCAGAGCGTGAAGTCGCAGAGGATCTTCAGCGAGGCGCCGACCGCCAGGGCTTTCAGGGGGACGTCGGCCCGTCCGATGGCCTGCAGCATGTTCGTGATCGGCGTGGAGATGGACAGCAGCAGCGCGAAGAATCCGTAGATCGCCACGAAGGGCGCGGAGATCGTGATGGAGGATTCCGCGTTGGTGCCGACGTACAGGATCCGCAGGACCGGTTCCGCGAGGACCGCCATGACGAAGCCGGTGGGCACCGCCAGCAGCGTGGCGGTCTTCAGGACGGTCTGGATGGCGGACTTCATCTTCGCGTGGTCTTTGGTGGCCCAGGCCCCGGAGAGGACCGGGATGGCCGACAGACCGAGCGTCATGATGATGGTCGGGATGAGGTTGCGGAAATCCAGAGCGACGCCGTAGGCGCCGTACAGATAGCTCTTGATGTCCTTGTCGACGACATTGGAGGCCGCGAGTTCGGCCTGATACATGATGTGGAAGATGTCCGGTGCCTTGTCAACGGCGGCTTTCACCCGGTTGTTGACGGTCCAGGAGTCGATGAGGTTCGTGATGTTCAGCACCAGAGAACTGGTGACGACCGGGATGGCGAACCGGATGATCTGGCTGCGCAGGCTCTTCCCCGTCTCCGGGGCCGGCGAGGTCTCCAGCATCTCCTGTGTGATGCCGTCGCCGATCGTATGGTGACGGATGAACAGATAGATGAGACCGAGGATGGTGCCCAGCGTGACGCCGAAGATGGCGGCCGCCGCGCTGAAGGGCGCGATGGCGCTGGCCGCTTCTTCCGGCGTGCTGCAGACGGTCCCGTAGACGGCCTGTCCGGCCTCATACTGCGCGAGGCCGTGGACCTGGACCCACTTTGCCAGGATCAGGCCGAAGACCAGTTTGCCCAGGGTCTCGAACACCTGGGAATACCCGGTGGGCGCCATGTTCCGCAGGCCCTCGTAGTAGCCGCGGTAGGACGACATCATACAGGCGAAGAGGATGCTCGGAGCGATCATCATGATGCTCCAGAACGCCTCCGGCGTATGGATGCTGCCGACGGACGCGTGCGTGTACGGCCAGGCCAGCAGCCACAGGATGACGGTGCCGGTCATACCGGTGATCAGATAGAGTTTCTGCGCCTCTTTCCGGACGGCGTGGACCTCCCGGTATTTCCCGGTGGCCATGCGTTCCGAGACCATCTTGGACAGGGCGACCGGAAGACCGGCCATGGAGATGGCGTAGAGCGGCGTATAGATCTCGTAAGCGTTGGTGAAGTATCCGCGACCGACGGGCCCTAAGATCGCAGTGATCGGGATCTTGTAGATGATGCCGATGACATGGACGATGATGGTCGTGATCATCAGCAGCATGGCTCCGCCGAGCAGGGACTGGCCCTGCGTGCGGTCTTTCTTGCCCATACGGTCACCTCACTTTCCCAGATAGAATGTACGGATCGTGTCCTTCCCCTCGAGCAGCTGATCGAAGCGGTCGACGTACTCGTAGGGATATTTGTAGTTGAAGACGCGGATGATGTCGGTGGTGCCGGGCACCAGCATCTTGGTGACGCCGCCCGCCCCGCAGGCGAAGACGTCCTGGCACTCCTCCATCATGAAGACGTTGTAAGCGCTCTCGCAGCCGGGTTTTGCCCAGCCGACGTTCTCCAGGTTCCCGACGCTGCGGGTCTGGCGATACATGTAATACGGCGCGTAGCCGGCGGCTTTGAGCAGCCGGTTCGCGGTCTCGACCATCTGAGCCGCGTCCTGTCCCCGGTCGAAGAGTTCCCGGGTGCCCTGCAGGCTCGAGGAGCGTTTCAGAGCGAGCGTGTGGACGGTGACGGACTCGGGGTCCATCGCGATGACGTCGCGCAGAGAGCGCTCGAAATTGACGGGAGCGTCCAACGGAAGCCCCGCGATGAGGTCCATGTTGATGTTCCGGAAACCGACGGTGCGGGCGGCTTCAAAGACCTTGTAAACGTCCGCCACCGAATGGTTGCGGCCCACCGCTTCCAGGATGGAATCGGTCATGGTCTGCGGATTGATGCTGATGCGGTCTGCACCGCCCTCATGCATGGCAGCCAGCTTCTCCTCGGTGATGGAATCGGGCCGGCCGGCCTCAAAGGTGCATTCGGAGCATTGGCTCAGGTCGAAGTTCCTTTGGATGGTCTGCAGCAGCTGCAGCGTCTGCTCGGCAGTCAGTGTGGACGGCGTGCCGCCGCCGATATAGACGGTGCGCAGCACCTTCCCCGCCTCCGCTGCGATCTGTCCCATAGTCTCCAGTTCGATCAGGAGCTTCTCAAAATAGGCCGGATACAGCTGTTTGGCTCTCGGACTCGCGATGGACTCCGAGACAAAGGAACAGTAC
>JAGACE010000061.1 GCA_017614275.1 Clostridia bacterium
AGGATATCCTGAATGTCTTCGGCTCCTTTGACCAGAACCTCCATATTTTGGAGAAGGAATACGCCGTTACCGTCACCGACCGGGACGCGGAGCTCCACATCGTGGGGGAGCCGGAGAACCTGGTGGGCGCGGAAAAGGCGGTGCAGGGGATGCTGGTCCTTCTGAAGAAGGGCGAACAGCTCAACGAACAGAACATCCATTATGTCATTTCGATGGTGAACGAAGGCGCGGATCAGAAACTGTCCAAGCTGATGGCGGACTGCATCTGCATCACGTCCCGGGGCAAGCCGGTGAAGGCGAAGACCCTCGGGCAGGAGGCCTATGTGGAGGCCATCCGGAACAACACCATCGTCTTTGGCATCGGTCCCGCCGGTACCGGCAAGACCTACCTTGCCGTGGCCATGGCGGTCAAGGCCTTCAAAGCCAAAGACGTCAACCGCATCATTCTGACCAGACCCGCCGTGGAGGCAGGGGAGAGCCTGGGCTTTTTGCCGGGCGACCTGCAGCAGAAGGTCGACCCCTATCTGCGTCCCCTCTACGACGCCCTGTTCGATATGCTCGGCGCGGAAAGCTTCCAGAAACAGCTGGAACGCGGCAGCATCGAAGTGGCGCCGCTCGCCTACATGCGCGGCCGTACGTTGGATGACAGCTTCATCATCCTGGATGAAGCGCAGAACACCACCTCCGAACAGATGAAGATGTTCCTGACCCGTCTCGGCAGCAACTCCAAGGCGGTCGTCACGGGAGACATCACGCAGATCGACCTGCCCGGCGGCAAGAAGTCCGGTCTGAAGGAAGTCACCCGCATCCTGAAGGACATCGACGGCATCACCACCGTCCGGCTCAGCGACAAGGACGTCGTCCGCCATCATCTGGTCCAGGAGATCGTCAAGGCATACGAGACCTATGCCGAGAAAGAGGCGGCAAGTACCGCCCGCAAGAGCCGCAGAAAGTAAATCGCCACTGACCACCAAGGAGGAATGCCACGTGGCAAACAAAGTGAAGGTCGTCATCACCAACGACCAGAAGACGGTCAAAGTCCCCAAGGGCTTGCGCCTGCTCATCCGCCGCTGCTGCACGGCGGTGCTCGTCATGGAAGAATTCAAGGACGACGCGGAAGTGTCCGTGAAGATCGTCGACAACGCGCAGATCCGTGAACTCAACAAGACCTACCGCAACATCGACAAGGAGACCGACGTCCTGTCGTTCCCCCTGGGTGCTGACGGTGTTTACGATATCGACCTGTCCACCGGAGACGCACAGCTCGGCGACATCGTCCTCTCTCTGGAGAAGGCGATGGAACAGGCGGAGCGCTACGGCCACTCCCTGGAGCGGGAAGTGGGGTACCTCACCGTCCACTCCATGCTGCACCTGCTCGGTTATGACCACGAGAACGGCGGCCTGGAGATGGTCCGCATGAGGGAGAAGGAAGAGAAGGCCCTGACCGAACTGGGCCTGCGCCGGGACGGCAACTACTATATGGAGGACGAGGCGTAAATCGCCTTTCGAACACTATGGAAACGAAAACCGCTTTTGTGGCGATCGTCGGCTGCCCGAACGTGGGCAAGTCTTCGCTGCTCAACCGGATGCTGGGGCAGAAGGTGGCCATCGTGTCCGCCAAGCCGCAGACGACGCGGACCCGCATCATGGGCGTCCTGACGTCGGACGACACCCAGCTGGTGTTCACGGACACCCCCGGCTATCACCGCCCGAAGAACAAGCTGGGCGAGAAGATGGTGAAGGCGGTCATCGACGGCATCGACGGCGTGGACGCGGCCCTGCTGGTCGTGGAGCCGGAGGCCTTCGGGGACAGCGTGTTGCGGCCCGCGGAAGAGGAACTCCTGAAGAAGATCAGACGGGAGGGCATCCCCTGTGTCCTCGCTATCAACAAGATCGACACGGTCGCGGAGAAGGAGCAGCTGGCGGTGCGCATCGCCGAGCTCATGCAGCAGCACGACTTCGCCGCCATCGTCCCCACCTGCGCCGTGAAGGGCGAAGGGGTCGATGAACTGCTCGACGAACTGAAGGCCCTGGCCCAGGAGTCCCCGCACTTCTTCCCGGACGACGCCCTGACCGACCAGCCGGAACGGGTCATCGCCGCGGAGATCATCCGCGAGAAGATGCTCCGCCTGCTGGAGCGGGAAGTGCCCCACGGCATCGCCGTGTCCATCGAGAAGATGCACGAGCGGGACGACGGCAGCGGGATCGTGGACATCGACGCCACCATCTACTGCGAGAAGGAGAGCCACAAGGGCATCGTCATCGGCAAGAAGGGCGCCATGCTCAAGAAGATCTCCACCTACGCCCGCGAGGACATGGAGAAGTTCTTCGACTGCCACATCAACCTGCAGTGCTGGGTGAAGGTCAAGGAGGGCTGGCGGGACCGCGAAGGTCTCATCCACAACTTCGGCCTGGACTAATAACGAACAGAAAGACTGTAGAGACGTTTGTCATCTACAGTCTTTTTTTATATAATAATTATTTGGAACAAAAATATCGTGAGAGGGGGGAGCGAAGTTGCATATCGAGACCGACGGTCTGGTCATCAAAGAGCAGAAGATCGGAGAGAACGACCGGCTCATCACCGTGCTGACCTCCTCCCACGGGCTCATCCGGGCGTTCGTCCGCCGGGCGAACGCGGCGAAGTCCAACATGCTCGCCTGCACGCAGCTGCTGTCCTACTCGGACTTCGTGTTCTACCAGGGGAAGAATTCCTGGTCGGTGAACAGCGCCACGCCGAAGGCGTCTTTCTTCAAACTGAACGAGGACCTGGAGGCGATGAGCACCGCGTTCTATCTGGCCGAACTCTTCGGCGAACTGGCGCCGGAGAACGACAGCGCGGAGGGCCTTCTGAAACTGCTGCTCAACTCCCTGTACCTGATGGCGGAGAAGAAGCGGCCGCCGCTGCAGGTCAAGGCCGCCGCGGAACTGCGGGCCCTGTCCGACGCGGGCTACATGCCCAACCTCGTCGCCTGCGAGCACTGCGGAACGTACGAGACGAACCCCATGGTTTTCAACCCCGCCTCCGGTCTGCTCCTGTGCAAAGACTGCGGCGGGCCGGCCGACGGCATGCAGCTGTCCCTCTCGGCGGTCACCGCCATGCGGTTCATCTGCTACAGCGAGGAGAAGAAAGTCTTCAACTTCTCCCTGTCCGACGAGGCGCTCCTGGAACTGTCCCAGGCCGCCGAACAGTTCGCCCTGCAACAGACCGGGCGGACCTACCGGACACTTGATTTTCTGAAAACGATACCAAAGGGCTGACACAAAAGCTCCCGCGAAGAAAAAAGTCCGGATCGGCGCCTGGGGGAAAGCCCGGAGCAGCGAAACGCTGCGGGGCGCGCGGTTCGGGATGGCAGGTGCCGGGACGGAGCTTTTCGCGAAGCCATTCAGGAGATCATTATGCATTTCGTTTTAGCCTCCAATTCGCCGCGCCGGCGGGAGATCCTGTCGGAGCTCGGCTACGTGTTCGATGTGCGGACGGCGGACTTTGACGAGTCCACCGTCGACCTCTCCGCGCCTGCGGA
>JAGACE010000062.1 GCA_017614275.1 Clostridia bacterium
ATCGAACTGAAAAAGCCCCACCCCTGCGGCTGGAAAACGTTCACCCTGACACGGGTCGGGATGGACGTCAAGTTCCTGTGCGACACCTGCGGACGGGAAGTCATGCTCCCCCGCAAGAAGGCGGAGAAGGCCATCAAAAAGGTCCTGACGGTGCCGCAGGAAGGGGAGGGGCCCCATGTTTGAGAAACTGGCCGGCGCGGAAGAGCGGTACATCGCCCTGGAAACGCAGCTGGCGGACCCCGCCGTGGTGGCGGACATCCCGCAGTACACCGCCCTTCTGAAGGAACACAAGAACATGACCCCGGTCATCGAAGCGTACCGGGTCTACAAAAAGGCCGAGGCCGACCTGGACGAGGCGAACGCCCTGCTGGAGGACCCCGGCGCGGACCGGGAACTGAAGGACCTGGCGCGGGACGAGGCCGCGGCCGCCCGCGAGACACTGGAGAAGACCGCGGAGCAGCTGAAAGTCCTGCTGCTGCCCCGGGACCCCAACGATGACAAGAACGTCATCGTGGAGATCCGAAGCGGCGCCGGCGGAGAGGAGGCGGCCCTGTTCGCGGGCTCCCTGCTGCGGATGTACAGCATGTACGCCGAGGCGCAGGGGTTCCGCACGGAGGTGCTGAGCTCCAGCCCCACGGAACTCGGCGGGTACAAGGAAGTGTCCTTTGAGGTCGCCGGAGACGGCGCCTACTCCCGCTTCAAGTTCGAGAGCGGCGTCCACCGGGTCCAGCGGGTCCCGGAGACAGAGAGCCAGGGGCGCATCCAGACCTCCACCGCCACGGTCGCGGTCCTGCCGGAAGCGGACGAGGTGGAGTTCGAGCTCGACCCGAGCGAACTGAAGATCGACACGTTCCGGTCCAGCGGAGCGGGCGGCCAGCACATCAACAAGACTGACTCCGCCATCCGCATCACGCACCTGCCCACGGGCACGGTGGTCGAGTGCCAGGACGAGCGGTCTCAGCACAAGAACAAGGAGCGGGCCCTGAAGATCCTGAGCGCCCGGCTCCTGGAAGTCGAACAGCAGAAACACAAGGATGAGATCGACTCGGCGCGCCGGGCCCAGGTGGGCACCGGGGACCGGTCGGAGCGCATCCGTACCTATAATTTCCCGCAGGGAAGAGTGTCCGATCACCGCATCGGGCTGACCCTCTACAAGATCGACGCCATCATGGACGGGAACCTCGATGAGCTCATCGACGCCCTGATCACGGCGGACACAGCGGCCAAACTGGAGGCCAGTCAGGAATGATATGAAGACGTTACGATTGACGAACGCCGCGCCGGACATCCGGACGGCGGGCGAGCTCCTGAAACAGGGCGAGCTGGTGGCCATCCCGACCGAGACGGTCTACGGGCTGGCGGCGGACGCCCTCAACGGCGCCGCGGTGGAGAACATCTTCCGCGCCAAGGGCCGTCCCCAGGACAACCCGCTCATCGTCCACATCGCGGACCTGTCCCAGGTGGAGGACCTTACGGCCTTCGTGCCCCCGGTCCTGCAGGACCTGGCCGACGCCTTCTGGCCCGGCCCCCTGACGGTCGTCCTGGAGAAGTCGGACCTCATCCCGGACGAGGTGTCCGCGGGGCTGGACACGGTGGCCATCCGCATGCCGTCCCACAAGGACGCGCGGGCCATCATCCGGGCCGCCGGCACGCCTCTGGCGGCGCCCTCCGCCAACACGTCCGGCATGCCGTCTCCCACGACGGCGGAGCACGTGCTCCACGACCTGGACGGGAAGATCGCCGCGGTGGTCGACGGAGGCCCCTGCGAAGTGGGCGTGGAGTCCACGGTCCTGAGCCTGTGCACCCGGGTGCCCAGAGTCTTGCGCCCCGGCAAGGTCACCCCGGACGAACTGTTCGAGGTCCTCGGGCAGGTGGAAGTGGACGAGGCCGTCCTCGGCCGGCTGGCAGACGACGCGGTCGCGGCGTCTCCCGGCATGAAATACAAACACTATTCCCCGAAAGCGGAGGTCTATCTCCTGAACGGCTCCGCGAAAGGGTTCGCGGAATACGTCAACGCCCGCCCGGCGGAGGAGACCGTAGCACTGGTCTTTGACGGCGAGGAAGACCTGGTCCGGTGCCGGACGCTCCCCTTCGGAGCGGAGGGCGACCCCGCGGGCCAGGCGGAGCACCTGTTCGACGACCTGCGGCAGGCCGACGACTGGGGCGTGAAGGAGATCTATGTCCGCTGTCCCTCGGACGAGGGCATGGGGCTCGCGGTCCTCAACCGCCTGCTCCGGGCCGCGGAATACCGGGTCATTGAAGTCTGATTTAAGGTGGAAGGGTTACTATGCGAAGAGCCATCATCATCGGTCTCACCGGCCAGACGGGCGCGGGGAAGACCACCGTGGCGGAGGGCCTGCGCCATTTCGGCTACCAGGTCATCAAGGCGGACGACATCGCCCGGCTCGTCACGGAGAAGGGCTCGCCGGTCCTGGAGGAACTGGCGGCCGTGTTCGGCTCGGACATCCTGACCGAAGACGGGAAACTGGACCGGGCGCTGCTCGCGGAGCGGGCCTTCGCCGGCCCGGAGGAGACACAGCTCCTCAACGCCGTCACGCACCCGGAGATCCTCCGCCTCATCAACAAGAAGATCAACGGAGCCTTTTTCGACGGCTACGAGGGCGTCGTCCTCGACGCCTCCCAGCTGTTCGAGTCCGGCCTCAACGAGAAGTGCACCCTGGTGGTGTCCGTCGTGGCGCCGGAAGAGGTCCGGCTGCAGCGCATCATGGAGCGGGACGGCATCTCCCGGGAGAAGGCCCTGCAGCGCATGGGCGCCCAGCTGCCGGAAGAGTTCTTCCGCACGCACTCCGACTACGTGCTGGAGAACACCGGCACGGAGGAGGACCTCAAACTCCAGCTGCGGCAGCTCGCCGCCGTTTTGGAACAGATCATCTCAGGAGAAGAATAACGGAGGAAGCAACTTGTCCAGAAAACACCACTGCTGCGGCTGCGGCTGCCTGTCCGGCGCCGTGTCGCTGCTTCTGAGCCTCGTCATCATCGTCGGCGTGGTGCTCACGGTGCGGGAAGCGTTTTACCAGTATACGTACCCCATCAAATATTCCACGTACGTGGAGGATGCGTCTGCCGAACTCGGCGTTCCGGAGACGCTCATCTACGCGGTCATCCAGGTCGAGAGCAAGTTCGACCCGGACGCCCGCTCGGACGTCGGGGCCCGGGG
>JAGACE010000063.1 GCA_017614275.1 Clostridia bacterium
GACCTCGGTATCCGCCACATATGCAACTCTGCGGCCGGCATGGAAAAGGACGACGACTTCTTCGACATGATCCGCGTGGGCATCACGGCGTACGGCCTGTGGCCCTCGGATGAAGTGGACAAAAACCGGATGGACCTGCGCCCGGGCATGAGCCTCGTGTCGCACATCGCCCACGTCAAGACCGTCGGCCCCGGCTTCCCGGTCGGCTACGGCTCCACCTATGTCACCGACAAGGACGTGACGGTCATCGCCACGGTCCCGGTGGGTTACGGCGACGGATACCCGCGCTCCCTGTCCAACAAGGGCTGTGTCCTGATCCACGGCGTCCGGGCCCCCATCATCGGGCGCGTCTGCATGGATCAGTTCATGGTGGACGTCACGGCCGTCGGCAACGTCAAACAGGGCGATCAGGTCGTCCTCCTCGGGAGCCAGGTCTCCGACGAAGGACCGGTGCGGGACACCATCACCATGGAGGAGCTCTCTGAGCTCTCCGGCCGGTTCAACTACGAGTTCGCCTGCGACATCAACAAGCGCGTACCGCGCGTCTACCTCGGCAACAGCTGAACACATAATAAGACCCCTCTTTCGCGAAACGCGAAGAGGGGGTTTTGTTTTTTATTGGACTTCTGCGGAGGCCTCCAGGCCGTAGAACAGCTCCTTGTTGGACACCTTGTTGAAGGTCTCCCGGGCCAGCGCGAGGCCCTGCCGGATGGTCGGCTCCATGGCCGCGTCGTCCAGACCGAGGAAGAAGAACCGGGTCCGGAACACTTTGACCAGCGCCTCCTCCAGCGCGTCCCGGTGGACGCCGTCGTACTGCTCCAGCATCTGGAAGCAGAGGGAACAGAAGGCCACGGTGGACTGGTAGAACTCCCGCTCGGACACGCCGAAGTCGGCGGCGGAGAAGAAGCGCTGCAGCAGCTCGTGGTGCTTCTGGTAGTAGTCCTGCCGCAGAGCCGGGACATTGATGACCTCCCGGTACAGGGGCAGCAGATCCGCGTCCTCATAGAGGCGCAGCAGGAATTCCCACTCCGCGGCGATGTCGAAGAGCCAGGGATCCTCCGGCTGCTCCACGGCGGCCAGGTTCGTCAGGAACGCATCCATCAGGATGTTGTGGTCCACCATGATCAGGTCTTCTTTTTTGGGGAAGTAGTAGCACAGGTTGCCGACCGCCATGCCGCAGGCGTCCGCCAGCATGCGCATGCTGGTGCCGTCATAGCCGTAGTCCCGGAACAGCCGCTCGCTGGCCAGGATGATCTTGCGCTTGGTGTCGGAGATGTCGTTGATGCTCACGGCGGGTCCCTCTCTGGTAAAGAAATGCTTTGCTCTGGTTCCGATTATACCGTCAGATTTGACAACCTGCAAACCTTTTCTTTGTGCGATTTGCAAGAATTTAGAACACGTCCTAAAGTTAGCCTTGCCTAACTTCCGTCCTAAACCTTAGAGTATTACTGGGATAAGTTAGGACGCATCCTAAACGTTTGAAAACCATGGTACATCGAAGGAAGGAGAGACTCATCATGGCAAGCGCATGGAGCCGTTTCGCGACTCACATCAGTATGAAGGGCGGCTTGATGGTCGGCCCGCTTGGTGAAAACGCGATCTTCACCAAAATGTTCAAAAAGCTCATTCCCGAAGAAGAGGCGGAACTGGGCTGTGTCGTTCCGAAGAAACCCTCCTCGGTCGAGGAGATCGCCAAACTCGGCGGCATCTCGCCTGAGAAGGCGGCGCCGATGCTCAAGCACATGGCGCAGAAAGGCGTCGTGTTCGAGCGCGAGGCCGGCGGAAAGTTCTTCTACAACATCACCCCGTTCATCCCGGGCTTCTACGAGTACGTCATGACGGACCCGGAGACCAAGAAGGACCCCGAGATGGCTGAGATGTTCCGGGACGTCAACCACATCCTGCCCGGCAAGATCCTGCAGTTCGTCAACCCGCAGGAAGGCGGCCTCCTGAAGGTCACGCCGGTCATGAAGGAAGTCGACGCGCAGCGGAAGGTCTACAGCTTTGAGGACGTCCGCACGTTCCTCGACAAGGTGGACTCCTACGCCGTCGCGGACTGCGCCTGCCGCCTGTCCGCCAAAATGGTCGGCAAGGGCTGCACGCATCCCGTGGAAGACAGCTGCATGCAGCTGGGCGAGACCGCGGACTACTACGTGCGCACCGGCCGCGGCCGCCGCGTCACCAAAGAAGAGGCGATCGAACTGCTCGAGTCCTATGAGCAGGCCGGTCTGGTCCACACCGCGTTCTCCGTCGAGGGCGAGGACTACACGTCCTTCATCTGCAACTGCTGCGGATGCTCCTGCTCCGGCCTGCGGTACACCAACATCTTCGACGGCAACCCCTTCGCACGCTCCAACTTCCGCGCGCAGATCAACGAGGACAACTGTGTGGCCTGCGGCAACTGCGTGGAGATCTGCCCCGTGAACGCCGTCACCCTCGGTACGAACCTCGCCGGCAGCGTCGAAGACCAGGTGCCGGACTACAAGCCTGCCCGAGACAACTGGATCCCCAGCAGAGAGGACCACTGGAACTACATCAACGAGCGGAAGATCACCGCGAAACAGGGCACCGCGCCCTGTAAGGTCGCCTGCCCGGCACACATCGCCGTCCAGGGCTACCTGCAGA
>JAGACE010000064.1 GCA_017614275.1 Clostridia bacterium
AGCTTCCCGTAGCCTTTGCAGGAGGACGTCACGAAGTACACATCGCCGTTCTCCACCGGGTAGGCGTGGCCCTTTTCGATGAGGTCCGAGATCATCGCGATGATCTCATCCATGACCTCCGTGGCCCGCGGATGGATGTCCGCGCGGCGGACGTTCAGGCCGTCGGCGTCTTTCCAGTACTCCTCGATGTACTTCTCGGAGACGGTCTTGTAGTCGGACCCCTCTTCGTTGGCGCGGTTGATGATCTTGTCGTCGATGTCCGTGAAGTTCTGGACGAACGTGACCTTCCAGCCGCGGTATTCGAGGTACCGGCGGAACACATCGAACACGCACAGAGGTCTGGCGTTGCCGATGTGGATATAGTTATACACGGTGGGGCCGCAGCAGTAGATCTTCAGTTCCCCGGGGACCTGGGGCACCAGTTCTTCCTTTTTGCGGGTGAGCGTGTTGAAAACTTGCATATGAATACTCCTTCAACTGGATTACTTGGAAAAGTCGATGACCTTGGCGCCTTCCAGGACATAGGTGACGCCGGAGACGGCGGTCAGGACGGCGGTGATCCACATGAGGACATGGGAGATGGTGTGGACCGGGAACGCGTCGGACAGGACGCTGAAGTCCTGCTGGAGGACGAGGAGCAGCATGACGAAGCCGGTGAACAGCATCATGCTGAAGGTCTTCACCTTGCCCCACATGTTGGCGGGGATGACCACGCCCTGCGAGGAGGCGACGAGCCGGATGGAGCTGACGCCGAACTCCCGGAACAGGATGATGAACAGCACCCAGAAGCTGCAGTAGCCCATCATGACGAGGCCGATGTAGGACGCCGTGGTCAGCATCTTGTCCGCCAGCGGGTCCGTGAACTTCCCGAAGTTCGTGATGAGGTTTTTGCTGCGGGCGATGCGCCCGTCGAAGAAGTCGGTCATGGACGCCACGAAATAGATGATCAGCGCCCACAGATAGTGGTACGGGATGGCCTCGATCGTAAAGAACACCAGGAAGACCGGCGCCAGTACGATCCTTGTGACCGTCAGGATGTTGGGTACGTTCATAGCGTTTCCTCCGATGACGCTGCCGGCTCAGAATGCCTTGCCGGTCAGGTCGTATTCGTCAGCACCCAGGATGCTGACCTCCACGAATTCGCCGGGGTGGAGTGCCCGGGGGCTCTTGAAAAGGACCGTGCCGTCGATCTCCGGCGCCTGCCCGTAAAACCGCCCGATATAAGTATCGTCAATAGTATTATACGCGTCCACGAGCACTTGCAAAGTCTTTCCGAGGAACTTTTTCTGGTTCTCCCGGACGATGTCGTGCTGCAGCTGCAGGATGAGGTCCCGGCGATGGGCTCTCACGTCCTCGTCCACCTGGTCCTCCATGGCCTCCGCCGCGGTCCCCTCTTCCGGGGAGAACGCGAAGCAGCCGAGGTTGTCGAACTCCATGTCCCGCACGAACTCCGCCAGTTCTTCGAACTGTTCGTCCGTCTCGCCGGGGAAGCCGGTCATCACGGTGGTGCGCAGGACGATGTCCGGGACGCGTTCCCGGATGTGCCGGATCAGGGCCTCAAAAGTGGCTCTGTCCCCGGGGCGATGCATCGCCCGCAGGATGGTCCCGTCCGCGTGCTGCAGCGGGATGTCCAGATAATGGCAGACCTTGGGGCTGGCCGCCATGGCGTCCAGCAGCTCGTCCGTGATACGCTCGGGATAGGTGTACAGGAAGCGGATCCAGCGGATGCCGTCGACCTCCGAGAGGGCCGTCAGCAGGTCCGGGAGCCGGTCCTTCTGATACAGGTCCCGACCGTACAGGGACGTGTCCTGCGAGATGAGGACGAGTTCTTTGACGCCCCGGGAGGCCAGGGTCTTCGCCTCATCCACGATGTCCTCGATGGTCCGGCTGCGGAACGTCCCGCGGATGGCGGGGATGGCGCAGAAGGCGCAGTTGTTGGAACAGCCGTCGCCGATCTTCAGGTAGGCCCAGTAGTCCGGGGTGGTCAGGATGCGCCCGCCGGTCAGCGGCAGGAGTTCCTTGTCCGCGAAGGCCTCGACGAGCTCGCCGCCGAGGGCCTCGTCGACGATCTGCACGATGTCGGCGTTGCGGCCGATGCCGACCACGGCGTCCACCTCCGGCAGCTCCCTGCGGATGTCCTCCCGGTAGCGCTCGGAGAGGCAGCCGGTGACGATGAGGTTCTTGATCTCACCCGCGGCCTTGCAGTCCGCCATCTCCAGGATGGTCTCGATGGCCTCCACCTTGGCGGCCTCGATGAAGCCGCAGGTGTTGACGATGACCGCGTCGCACTCCCCGATGTCCCCGGAGATGGCAAAGCCAGCCCGTGCCAGTTTGTCCAGCATGAGCTCGGCGTCCACCTGGTTCTTCGGACACCCGAGGGAGATCATTCCGACGGTCTTTTTCGTTCCCATAGTTCCGCGACTCCTTTTTAGTTAAGCCATATTATATAACAAAAGAGCGGTCTGTTACAACCGCTCATTGGTTTCGATCTTTACGACGGTATGGTCCTCATCGATGGTCACGATGCGGTCTGCCAGCGTGTGCGCCAGTTCGTCGTTGTGGGTGGAGATGACGAGCGTCTTCCCCGCCGCCTTCATCTGCAGAAGGAACCCGACCAGCCACTCCTGGGTCTTCCGGTCGAGTCCCGCGAGGGGCTCGTCGAGGACAAGCGCCTCCGGATTCATGGACAGGATGCAGGCGATGGCGACTTTCCGTTTCTCGCCGCCGCTGAGGTGGTAGGGCGCCCGCTCCCTGAGTTTCTCGATGTCCAGAAGGGCGATGACGTCGTCGGTCCTCTGTCTGATCTCCTCCTCAGACAACCCCATCTGCCGGGGCCCGAAGGAGATCTCCTCCTCCACGTTCGCGCAGAACAGCTGGACATCCGCGTTCTGGAAGATGAACCCGACCCGCTGATGGAAGCGTTTGGAAAACGTGGTGTCTTTCAGCGTCTTTTCCGAGATCTCGTCCCCGTCGAAGCGATAGGTGCCCTCCTCCGGGAAGACGAGGCCGTTGAGCAGTTTCATCAGGGTGGACTTCCCGCAGCCGTTGGGGCCCTGGAACACGACGGTCTCCCCCGGCGCGATGTCCAGGGTGATGTACCGCAGGGCGATGTGCCCTTCATAGGCAAAACAGACGTTGGAAAGCTCGAACAAAGGTGTCATGGGTCATTCTCCTGTATGGGGTCATCCGCCCGCCATGATGGCGCGCTGGGTGTAAACAAAAAAGGCGATCATTCCTGCCAGAAACAGCAGCGTTACCGCGTCCTTCCAGCCGACGCTCCGCTCCCGGGGCCGCTCATACTCCCCTTCGAAGCCGCGGCAGACCATGGCGCCGTACATCTCATCCGCCATCTCGCGGGACTTGAGGAACGTGACGCCGAGGACGCCCGACAGCGCCTTGCCCTTTTCCCGGTTCTTCCCCACGGAGCGCAGCCGCAGGGCGTCGAGCATGTTCAGGCACACATCGCCCAGCAGGACGATGTACTTGAGCGTGATGTCAAGGGTGAAGATGAACAGGTCCGGCACGCGGAACGACTTGAGGCTCCCGGTGATCTTGTTGAACGGCAGGGTCAGGGACACCAGGTCCAGGAGGAGCACCGACACGAAGACTTTTATGGACACGGTCAGCATCGTGCGGGGCGCACCGGAGAGCGCGGCCGGCAGCAGCAGGAGCAGGGACAGCGCCATGGCGGACAGCGACGTCTTGACGCTTCGCGCCAGCGCCTTGCTGCACAGGAACAGGGACGCCAGGAGCGCCTCGGCCAGCACGACATAGGAGAAGAGCATGTTCCGTGAGACGGCCATCAGGACGATGAGGACCAGGACCGTGGCCACCATGGTGGCAGGACTTGCCCAGAGGAGGCCTTTGTTCGAGGTCTCCCGGATCTTCCTCAGAACGGACAGGACCGACAGGGTGCTCCTGGTCAGAAAGCCGTCCGAGTCTTTCGAAGCGGTATAGTCCTCCGGCTCCGTCATCCAGACGGGGAGGTTCGGGTCCACGGCGGTCCCTCCTTTCCTGTCAAAATAAGGCAGCTCTCAGCGTTGCCGAGAGCTGCGGGTACGTCAGACGTGTGTGTGCATCCCGGAATGGTCTTCCCCGTGTCCGAAGTCCGTGCGGTTCTTCATGCCCGCGCCGAGCACACGGAAAAAGACGATCGACAGCGTAACACCAATTATAGCAGAAAGGATGTACGCAAACCAGTCCGGGATCCCTCCCATCGTGTAGTCCGGGAACAGGACCGACAGTTCGAAGCCGTGTTCCAGAAAATACGGGACATAGCCGAGCGCGGAACCGGCCGTCACGACCTCCGCGATCTCCTCGGCGCCCCATTCGCCCCAGGCGGTGCCTTCCGCCAGCAGTCCGAGCGGGACCGCGAGGACGAGCACCCCGAGCAGGAGATAGATGGGCAGGAACTTTTTGGCGGTCACGGCTTCCTGCTCCGCATAGGCGAGGCCGGGAGTGGTCCTGCTGACGAACGCGTAGAGCGCGACCGTGAAGATGACTTCTGCCAGGCCGGCGATCGTCAGGTGGCCGAACATCATGGCCGGGATGGAGACGGTCAGGCCGTACGGACAGTACAGCGCGTTGCCGGCGGCGTCATGGAAGAGGTACGGCTGGATGCCGAACTCGAACGCCGCGCACAGGGCCGCCGCGTTGATACCCATGTAGGCGCCGACACCCGCGGCGATGTACTTGCCGGACGGGGCGGAGATCCTGTCTTTGACGAAGTGATAGACCGCGTGACCGACGAAGGGCAGGACAAACGCCATGTTGAAGCAGTTCGCGCCGAAGGCCAGGATGCCGCCGTCTCCGAAGAGCAGAGCCTGCAGGAGCAGGGCAATGGTCACGGCGATACAGGCCGCCTCCGGCCCGAGCAACAGTGCGATGAGCGTCCCTCCGACCGCGTGGCCGGTGGTCCCTCCGGGGATCGGGATGTTGAACATCATCCCCAAGAAGGAGAAGGCCGCGAACACGCCCAGCAGGGGCATCTTGTCTTTCGGCACGGTCTCTTTGACTTTTTTGACGGTTTTGTACCAGACCGGGACCATGGCCGCCGCCATGACCGCGCAGGTCTGAGGACTCAGATAGTTTTCGGGGATATGCATCCGATCGCTCCCTCTTCTGTATTTCTATCTGTATCATAGTCTGCTTCGTTCTGTGTCCACAAGCCCCCGGGGGGGATAGAATGTTGACAATGCTTCCGATTTGCACGTACAATAATGGATAATCTTAGGAAACAGGAGGTCTTTCCGTGAAGAACCTCATCGAAGGCGCCATCAGCGGCATCGTCGACGACATCGTCGCCGATTACAGCGAGAGACGCATCATCGACAACCTGGATGTCCACAGCACGCCGAGCACCGAAGTCATCGTCGAGTGCATCGACAAGCTGCTGCGCGTCCTGTACCCCGGCTACCACATGGACCGGACCTACAAGACCTATAACATCCGCACCACCATCGCCACTGTGGCGGAGGATGTGGCCTATCGCCTCTGCAAGCAGATCGCCCTGGCCCTGCGCTTCGACGAAGACTACGCCTACAAGACTGACGAGGAAGTCGAGGAACGGGCGCAGGAGGTCACCGTGCAGTTCATGAGCGCCCTCCCCCGGATCCGGGAATACCTCGACACCGACATCCATGCTCTGTTCGACGGAGACCCGGCCTCCCAGAGCCCGGACGAGATCATCATCTGCTATCCCGGCCTATATGCCATCACGGTCTATCGGCTCGCGCACGAGTTCTATGAGATGAAGGTCCCGGTCATCCCGCGCATCATGACCGAGCACGCCCATTCCCTGACCGGCATCGACATCAACCCCGGCGCGCAGATCGGCAAGTACTTCTTCATCGACCACGGCACCGGTATCGTCATCGGCGAGACCACCATCATCGGGGACCACGTCAAGCTGTACCAGGGCGTCACGCTCGGCGCGCTGTCCCTGCGGGAAGGCCGCAGCCTGATGGACGTCCGCCGGCACCCGACCATCGAGGACAACGTCACGATCTACTCCAACGCGTCCATCCTCGGCGGAGACACCGTCATCGGCCACGACTCCATCGTCGGCGGTAACGTCTTCCTCACCCGCTCCATCCCCGCGGGCACCAAGGTGTACGCGAAGGCCCAGGAGCTCCACTTCGACACCGACGTGGACACCCCGGAAGTCCAGGACGTCACGCAGACCGACAACGCCGACTACGTCATCTGACGTCAAAAACACAAACCCAAAAAGCTCCTGCAAACGCAGGAGCTTTTTTTCGTTTCTGAGCAGGATCCGATCAGGAAAGGATGCCGGACTTGATGAAGTCTTTGTAGCCGTCCGACTCGATAT
>JAGACE010000065.1 GCA_017614275.1 Clostridia bacterium
GCGGCCTCTATGAGAGCGCGGCAGCGGTCCCGGAGCAGCTGGATCGGGCAAAAACCGCAGGTGCATCGTTCGCGTTCGCGGGGACCCTCGACGGCGTCGTCCTGGGCAAGGCCGCCGGTCTCCCGGTCCTGGGAGGCCCCACCCTGAACGCGTTCAATGCCGTGGCGCTGCGGGCACTCACGGCGCTGGGCGTCGATGCGCTGACCGTGTCGCAGGAACTGAAACTGACCCAGATCGACCGGCTCCCGAAACAGGGGATCCCCATCGGCTTCCCCGCCTACGGGCGGCAGCCGCTGATGCTGACCCGGCCGATCCCGAACGGCCTGACCGAACAGGACTTCCGGGACCCGGCACGGCTCCCGGAACTGACCGACCGAAAGCAGATCCGCTTCCCGGTCGCCCGGTCCGGCGACGCCTGCGAGCTGCTCAATTCCCGGCCGCTCTGGCTCGCGGACCGGCGGGACGAATTCCCGGGAGCGGCATTCGCGCTTCTGTATATGACGACGGAGACCGCGGACGATGCGGCCGACGTCCTGAAACGATATGAACTGGCTGCTGCCCCGGCAGGGGACTTCACCCGGGGACTCGGGTGGAAAGGCGTGTTGTGAGAAAGGAAGGAACGCCATGAGCGAGACCATTCGCATCAAGTACTTTTCGGAGGAGATCGAAAAACTCCGGTATATCGACGGCAAGTCCGACTGGATCGATCTGCGCGCGGCGGAGGACGTCGTCCTGAAAGAGGGCGAGTTCCGTCTCATCCCGCTGGGCGTGGCCATGCAGCTTCCGGAGGGCTATGAGGCCCACGTCGTGCCCCGTTCCTCCACCTTCAAGAACTTCGGGATCCTGCAGGTCAACTCCATGGGCGTCATCGACGCCTCTTACTGCGGGGACAACGACCAGTGGTTCATGCCGGTGCTCGCCATGCGGGACACCGAGATCCGTACGGGCGACCGCATCTGTCAGTTCCGCATCATGAAGAACCAGCCGCAGATCGACTTTGAGATCGTCGAACAGCTCGACGGAGCGGACCGCGGCGGCTTCGGATCCACCGGGACCCGGTGACCTGCCTTTTCTGTTGTAACAGAACGCTTTTCTGTGATAAAATAACAAAGCATACAAAAAGTTGTGAGAAACTTTTGGGAGGTACTTATTATGAGTGAGAAAGTTTCGGTGAAGGTCAACATCGGTACCGCTTCCACGGAACCGACCCCGACCGAACCGAAGTCCGCTGAACCCGCACCGAAGAAGAAGTTCAAACTGAACGCCATCCAGATCGGCGCGATCTGCTTCGTCGTCCTGTTTGCCATCCTCTGTGCGGCCCTTGCCCCGGTCACTTCCGCTGCCGGCACCCTGTGGGCGCTGTTCCCGCCGGTCGTCGCCATCGGTCTGGCCCTCATCACCAAGGAAGTCTATTCGTCTCTTCTGATCGGTACTCTGGTCGGCGCCGCTCTGGCTGCGAAGTTCAGCCCGGCCGCCACCATGGACTATCTGATCAACGACGCGATGATCTCCGCCGTCTCCGGCACCGCGGGAATCTTCCTGTTCCTGGTGTTCCTCGGCATCATCGTGTCCCTGCTCAACAAGTCGGGCGGCTCCGCCGCATTCGGCCGCTGGGCACAGAGCCACATCAAGACCCGGGTCGGCGCCATGCTGGCCACCTTCGCGCTGGGCGTCCTCATCTTCATCGATGACTATTTCAACTGCCTGACCGTCGGTGCCGTCATGAAACCGGTCACGGATACCCACAAGATCTCCCGTGCGAAACTGGCTTACCTGATCGACGCCACCGCGGCGCCCATCTGCATGATCGCCCCCATCTCGTCCTGGGCGGCCGCTGTCTCCGGCGCCGTCGGCGACAACGCTGCGGGCATCTCCGGCATCAAGCTGTTCTGCATGGCCATCCCCTATAACTTCTACTCGCTGCTGTCGCTGGTGTTCGTCATCGCGATCAGCAAGATGCAGTTCGACTACGGCCCCATGCGCCGCCATGAATGGAACGCCCTGAACAGAGGCGATTTCTTCACGGAAGGGGAGCGGGCCGAGACCGTCGAAGTCAAAGCCAATGAGAAGAGCCGGATCATGGACCTGGTCCTTCCGGTCATCGTCCTCATCTTCTGCTGCGCCGCCGCGATGCTCTATGTGGGCGGATTCTTCAGCGGCGTCGACTTCATCACCGCGTTCTCCGACACCGACGCCACGGTCGCCCTTCCCTGGGGCGCCATCATCGCGCTGGTCTTCACCATCATCTATCTGCTTGCCCGGAAACTGATCAGCTTCAAAGAGGCCATGACGAGCATCCCCGAAGGGTTCATCGCCATGATCGCCCCCATCATCATCCTGACGCTGGCCACCTCTCTGAAGAACCTGACCACCGGCGAAGAGATCCTCAACGCCAAGGGCTTTGTCGCAGGCGCCATGAGCGGCGTCGCCGGCGGCCTGGAATCCATGCTGCCCGCCATCATCTTCCTGGTAGCGGTGTTCATCGCCTTTGCGACCGGTACGTCCTGGGGCACCTTCGGTATCCTGATCCCGATCGTCTGCAACGTCTTCCAGGATCCGAGCAATCCGCTGTTCATCATCGGCGTTTCCGCGTGTCTCGCCGGCGCTGTCTGCGGCGACCACTGCTCTCCGATCTCCGACACCACCATCATGTCGTCGGCCGGCGCGGAGTGCAACCACCTGAACCACGTCAACACGCAGCTGCCTTACGCGCTGACGGTTGCCGGCGTCTCCTTCGTCTCCTTCATCATCGCGGGATTCCTGAAGAACGTCTGGTTCAGCCTTCCGATCGCCATCCTCCTGACCCTGGGTACTCTGCTGGTCATGAAAGGCACCATCGGGAAGAAGGAATTCGACCCGGACAAAGCCTCCAAAGGCCTGCTCTCCCAGGAGACTCTGGATCGGATGAACGACTGATCGCACCCATCCAAATCACTTTGCCTGCGCAGGGACCTCCCTGTGCAGGCTTTTTTTGTCTTTGTGCAATGTGCTATGGAGCACTTGCGGTTCTTTGTGACATTTATACGAACTTTATGGTTTGACCAAGACAACCCTTTTTATTTGATATATAATAGATGTGTTAGCAAGTGGGACA
>JAGACE010000066.1 GCA_017614275.1 Clostridia bacterium
TCTTTCTTCTTGAGCAGGTCTTCCTCCTTCTTCATGAAGCTCTCGATGCTGAACGGAACTTCGGGCAGGTAGATAAGATCCGGACCGTTGCAGTCCTCCTGGCGGGAAAGGGCGGTGGACCCGACCAGCCAGCCGGCGTTCCGTCCCATGATCTCCACGACGCAGAGTTTCGGTTCCGAGGCGCCGAAGGACTCGTTGTCCCGGATGATCTCCTTCATGGTGGTGGCGATGAACTTGGCCGCCGAGCCGAAGCCGGGCGTGTGATCCGTGACGGGCAGATCGTTGTCGATGGTCTTCGGGATGCCGATGAACTTCTGGCTCTTCCCGTGCTCCGCAGCATAATCGGACAGCTGCTTGATGGTGTCCATGGAGTCGTTGCCGCCGATGTACAGGAAGAACTCGATGTCGTACTTGTCCATCAGCAGGAACATCTTCTCGTAGACCTCTTCATGGCCCTCGATGGGAGGCAGCTTGTACCGGCAGGAGCCCAGGAACGCGGAGGGCGTTCTCTTCAGCAGAGAGAGCTCGTACAGGTCCGCGAAATAAGGGTCCAGATCGATGACGTCGTCCTGGAGGAATCCCTCTATGCCGTGGTGCATGCCGTACACTTTTTTGATGCCGTGGTCCTTCGCGGCGCGGATGGCGCCCGCGAGGCTGGAATTGATGACAGCGGTCGGGCCGCCGGACTGGCCGATGATCACATTTCCCATAGCGTTTGGTTCCTTTCTGTTCACGGGTTTACTTCCACGTTTTATGTTACCTGTTTTTTTCAGAAACTGCAACCGGAAAAGCATGCTATAATAGGAGTGAAACGGAGGTGTCCCCATGCGCCAGTCTATCGCCGCCATCCTGACCGCGGCTCTGCTCCTGACCGTGCTCTGTTCCGGCTGCAGCGCAGTCCGGGGGCCTGAGATCACCACCACGACCACCACGACCGTCCCCTCGACGGCGCCGGTCGCCGAGCCCAAAGAGGAAGAACCCCAGACAGAGATTGATCCTCTGTACAAGGAGATCATCGAAAAATACCGCGCCGCAGCCGAAGACAAACTCAGTGAATCCGAGCTGCTGGAACAGGACCTCTCGCCCATGCTGACGCTCTGCTACGATGACGACCCGCTGGAGAGCATCGGCTGGCTCGTCACAGACCTTGACGGCAACAGCAGCAACGAACTGGTCCTCGGCTCCATCCTCGGAGAGGAGTCCGCGCTCCACCTGCTCTTCGCCGTCTACACCATCTATGGCGGACAGCGGAAGGAGATCTTCGTCAGCCAGTACCGCGACCGCCTGTACAGCTGCACCGGCCGCATGTTCCTGGAGACCGGTTCCGGCGGCGCCGCGAACAGCCTCTGGATGAAATTCGGGCTGGACGGCACCGGCTTCGCCTTCATCGACGGCGTTTACACGGACGGATTCGACGACGGAGAAGTCCGGTGGTACCGCGCCACTTCCGACACCGCCACGGCGGATGAGGGCATCTCCATTTCCGAAGTGGAGGCGATGGACCTGGTCGAGCAGATGGAGGCCTCCACCACGGGCCTCAGCCTTGTGCCTCTAAGCGAATACAAAGCATAAAAAAGAGCCCCCCGAAAGGGCTCTTTTTTCTTGTGCTTATTCGTCGTCGAATTTGATCTTGTCGCGGTCCACGCCGCCGGACATCGGCATCTCCGAGATCTTGATGTCTTCGCGTCTGATTTTGTTGCCGGAGATGGCGTCGCCGGTGGAGCCGCCCGCGGAGGAACCGGTGTTGATCGTGGTGTTGGACGTATCCATCCCGATCTCTTCCTTCACGTTCTTGATGGCTTCCTGCTTCAGGACTTCCACAACGTTGAGGTCCTGACCCATCTTCATGGCGATGTCGGCCGGAGAGTTGCCCTCTTTCAGGAGAGACAGCATTTTGGCGACATTGACTTCGTCTTTCAGATCGTTGGCGGTGTCCGCGACGATCTCCCGGGCAAGGCGCCCGAGGTCGATGTTCTGCAGATTCAGTGGCATAATAAGATCCCCTTTCCGGATTCTTGGTATTCTGCGTTCTGACATCATCAGTTTACACCCTGCGCGGAGAAAAAGCAAAAACTTTGACAAAGAGAAAAGACCCACCTTGCGGCAGGTCTTTTGCTCTACAAACACACAAACAAAAATCAGAAAGGAGAGATAAATCATTGGAAATCCGATGACTTCCTCCTAATGACATAGATATTGTATCATGTGTCAAGAATAGACACAAGTTACAGGAATATTACAAATCAGACCGGCTTGTCCTTCTTCGCGTACATATGGAGGGACGCGAAGGCGATGACGGTGATGACCACCGTGAACGCCAGGTTGGCGATGAGCATCTCGTCGTTCTCCGTGGACAGCGAGAAATCGTAGAACCCGTGGATGATGACCGGGATGAACACGCTCAGGAAGTTGAACATGACCCGCGAGGTCCTGTCCCCCTGGCGATGCGCTGTTTTCGCGAGCCCCACATAGTGGCCCATGAAGATGCCGCAGATGGTGTGGATGGGGATCAGCCGTCCCCAGGCCACGGCCGCGCCGTCGGTCAGCAGATACATGATGTTCTCGCAGCAGGCGAAGCCCAGCGCGGCGGCCGTGCAGTAGACGACGGCGTCGAACTGATAGTTGAACTCCTCGCTCCTGTAGGTCAGGCCCACGCCGACACAGCGTTTGGAGAGTTCCTCGGAGAAAGCCACGACACAGAAGTACATGAGGAACAGGTACAGGTAAGAGTTCTCGGGGATGCCCAGGGCGCTGATGATGCCCTCCCCCGCCAGTTCCAGGAACATGGCCGGGATGACCGAGAAGATCCCGAACACGAACAGCCGGACGAGCAGCTTCACCGGCTCCTTCTCGATCTTGTCGAGATGGTAGATGTAAAACAGCAGCACCAGCGGCGGGATGAGTCCGAACCAGAGCAGATATGACATAGGCGACGTCCTCTCTTTTTTAAACTGGTTCTATAATAACCTTTTTTTGGATTGTCGACAAGGCGGGGGTGTGTATGATAAAATTACTACTTGAAACAGGAGGGATGCGTCCATGAAACGGAATGTGAAATACAAAGTGCTCATCGCCGTCATTTTTCTGGTGGCTCTCGCGGCGCTCATCGCCGGGTTCTTCCTCTCCCGCAACGGGGACGGAGAGATCCGCAGTGCCTACGATTACTCCACGACGGTCACCCGGACCACCACGAAGAAGGCGAACAAGGACGCGAAGTCCTCTGACAAGACGAAGACCTCGTCCGACAAGACCACCGCTTCCGCCGACAAGACCACGGACAAGACCACCGGCAAGAAGGTCGTCGTCCCCGGCGCCTACGTCGGCATCCTCAACAAGTATCAGGACGCCCTGGCCGACCGCATCGGCACGCAGGCCCTCCTGAAAGCCGGTCTCAGCCCCCTGCTCACGGAGATGTATGAGGGCACGGCCCAGAAGAACGTCGGCTTCTACATCGACGACTTCAACAAGGACGGCACCACAGACCTGCTCATCGGCGTCATCGACGGCTACCGGCATTTCCCCTACGCCATCCTGGATTACTACACGCTGGACAACAACGGCAAGGCGTTCAACGTCTTCCAGTCCCAGCCGAAGGACTACTACGCGGCCTGCACCAACGCCCGCATCCTGGAAAAGGCCTCGGACGGCAAGATGTACACCGCCTGGTATTTCTACGGGCTCAACAGCAACGGCATGAAACTGACCTTCAAGGAAGGCCTGCTCCGGGACCGCTACTCCAGCGAGAAGAAACCCTGGTACAGCGCCTCCGACCTGGACGGAGACACCTCCAACGACAGGCACATCAAGACCGAGGCCGGCGAGAAACGTCAGAAACAGCTCGACGAGACCCGAGTCCAGCTGGACTTCACCCCCTTCAGCCGGTACGACCGCACGAACAAAGTCAAATAACGAACCACTGACGCGGCAGGGGACCTTTGGAAGGGACCCGCCGCGTTTTGCAAGGAGCCATTATTATGGAGAACAGGACCCCTTCTACCAGTACCGGCTACCGGTACGAAAAGGCCTTCGCCAAGACAATGGAATCA
>JAGACE010000067.1 GCA_017614275.1 Clostridia bacterium
CGCGGTCATCGAAGCCATCTGCTATCAGTGCGCGGACCTGGTCAACGCCATGCGCAAAGACTCCGGCATCGACATCAAATCCATCCGGGTCGACGGCGGCGCCTCCGTCTCCGACATCATGATGCAGATCCAGTCCGACCTTCTCGACTGCGAAGTCAATCGCCCGAAGATCGTCGAGACCACGGCCCTCGGCGCCGCCTACTGCGCGGGCCTCGCGGTCGGCTTCTGGAAAGACCTCGACGAGATCGCGGAGAACCGCGAAGTCTCCAAGATCTACTCCCCGAACATGGACGCCGCCGTGCGCGACGAACTCTATGCCGGCTGGAAGAAAGCCGTCACCAGAGCCATGGACTGGATCGATCACTGAGCCAGTTCCGAAACACCCTGAACCAGACCTCCCCGCTCCGGCGGGGAGGTTTTTTGCAACTGTCACAAAAGAATCCCCGGGGCGATCAAATTATAGTTTACAGTTCACAGTTTGATTGCTATAATGTATCAAGTTATTATAAAAGACCCGGAGGAACCGTTATGAACTCTGAACGCTATTCCCGGCAGAACATGCTTCCCGAATTCGGGACAGACGGCCAGCAGAAGCTGGAGGACGCCGGCGTCCTGATCATCGGCGCCACGTCCATCGGCAGCACCCTCATGTACAACCTGGCCTCTGCGGGCGTCGGCACCATCGGCATCGCCGACCACAACATCGTCGGCACGTCCAACCTGAACGCCCCCATCCATTTCGAGGAAGACCTGGGGACCCTGAAGGTCATCTCCGCGGCCCGGAAGCTCCGCGCCTACAACAGCCTGATCAACGTCATCCCCCACGCCACGGCCATCAACAAGGACAACGCCTACGAGATCATCAGCCAGTACGACATCGTTGTCCTCGCCGTCAACAATCCGCAGACGGCCATGCTGGTCAACGAGGCCTGTGTGGAACTGGGCAAACCCTTTGTCCACGGGAAGACCAACGGCTTCGTGGGAACGGCCGGGTTCGTCCTGCCCCACGAGACCCCGTGCCTGGCCTGTTTCTTCGGCGAGGAACTCCCGCCCGAAGAGAACTACGGCAGCGTCAGCGGCGTGTCCTCCACGGTAGCCGCTCTCATGTCCAGCGCCGTCCTGCAGTATCTGCTGGACGCTCCGGTCGCCATGAAAGGCTACCTGTTCATCTACAACTGTATGACCGCCACCATCGACAAGATCGAACTGACGCATCGCCACGACTGCCCTGTTTGCAACCAGAGTGCCGACGCGGAAGAGGACTATGACGACTTTGACGAGGAGGAAGTATAAATGAAAGCTTACGAGACCTTTGAACGCTACGACGGAAAAGTCCGCGAGTGCTGCAACTACGCCGTCCGCTCTTCCAAAAGTTTCATCGAGAACGGAGAGCCTTCCAAGCGTCAGCCCGGCGGCAAGGGCGAGTTCATCCTGCGCGAGCAGCTGAAGGAGGACCTGCAGGGCTTTTGCGATGAAGTCGACGAGGTCAACTTCTATGCCAAGCAGAAGGCGTACATCACGTCCAACCTGCTGACGTTCATCTTCATGATCGCCACCGCCGCCCTCTGCATCCTGGCCATCCTCATCAATAAGTATTTCATCCTGGCCGCGCTGGTCACGTCCCTGCTGACCCTCCTGGCGGTCTTCGGCATCTTCGGCGGCACGTCCAAGAGCGTGGAAGACATCAACATCTTCGCCCGCCGCAAGTCCGTGAACGAGCCTCTGGCCCGCGTCATCTTTGAAGCCAACCTGGACGCCCCCTACAAGCGCAACATCTCCCGGGGCTCCGCGGCTCTGCTGAAATTCTTCGCCATCCTCGGCGCGCTCCTGTACGTCGCCTACTGCGTGGTCATGTGCCTCATCGACTACGGCACCCTGAACTTCAACGGTCAGGAATACCTGCAGTATGTCGCCTACGGCCTGCCCATCTTCGTCTTCTTCCCGCTCATCCTGAGCCGGACCGTCTCCATCGGTTCGTCCTTCCCGGGCGTGGCGGACAACCTGCTGGGCGCCTACGCCGCCTGCGGAGCGATGCGCTACCTGTCCGAACAGGACCTGCGCCTCGAGAACACCGAAGTCTGCGTGCTCCTGACCTCCTCCAAAGAGGCCAAGAACGCCGGCGCCAAAGCCTTCGTCAAGGACTTCGACGCCGACCTGGACGCCATGGACACCACCGTCCTCTGCTTCGACTCCATCTACGATCCCGACTCCCTGAACGTCCTGTCCAAGGGCCGCAAAGTCGCGAAGCTCATGGACGAGGCCGCCGCCAACGCGGGCGTCCTTGTCACCGACCACAACCCGAAGTACCACAAGGGCGATGTGAAGGTCTACGACAAGGCCGGTCTGGCCGCCGCGCAGATCTCCTCCCTGCCGGACGAGGTCCCGCACTTCTACCGGAACGAGGCCGACGACGCCGACCTGCTGAACCCCGACGCCGTCCACGCCGTCGAAGGCGCCATCAAGCTGGCTCTCGAAGCCGCCTACGCCAAAGACGCCACCTTCGCTCCTGCCGCTCCGGACCCGGTCCCGGCAGAAGCCTGATTAGAAACAAAAAAAGCC
>JAGACE010000068.1 GCA_017614275.1 Clostridia bacterium
AGTGAGTGACACGTTTCGTCCCTTTCTTCTGTACCTTCCGTCTGTTCCCCTGTTCGTCCACGACGACCGTGTTCTCCAGCTGGAGCGAGAGGTTCCGCTTGACGGAACGGATGTACTCCGCGCGCAGTTCCTGCTGTTCCTTCCGCTCCTCCGGGGTCAGTCCCTCTTCGGTCTGAGACTTGGCGTAGAGCGCGTTGATGCGATCGATCTTTTCCTGAGTCATCGTGTCACTTGATCCTTTCTGCGACGTAGTCCAGCAGCGCGGACCGGTCATTCGGGAGGGTCTCCTCCATGACGAGCCGCAACAGCTCTTCGAGCAGTTCTCCGAGGGCAGGGCCGGGCTTTGCGCCGAGGGCGATGAGGTCCTCCCCGTCCACCTCCAGGTCGGAGACCCGAAAGGCAGGTTTTTCCCGGAGCAACTGTTCCAGTACGCCTTCTATTGTACGCAGGCTGTCAAGCCGATCCGCCGCCAGTGCCGGAGTCTGCGCCTGCGCGTCGGTGATCTGGACCCGGATCAGATCCTGCAGGGTGGCCGTTCCGAATTTGTTCAGCCGGCGAAGGAGGATCTTCCGGTCCGGATCCAGCGGATAATCGTGGAACTCCACGAGCGTCCGGATCTCCTCCTGCTGCCGCGCGGACAGCCGGAGCCGCCGGACGATCTCCGCCGCCATCCGGGCCCCGGCTTTCCCGTGCCCGTAGAAATGGCCGACGTTCTTCTCGTCGAAAAAGAAGGTGGAGGGTTTCCCGATGTCGTGGAGCAGCATGGTGAGCCGCAGTTCCGGCACGGGGGCGATCGCCTCTGCCGCCTTCAGCGAATGCGTGTAGACATCGTAGCAGTGGTGGGGGTTGTGCTGGTCGAAATCGAAGCAGGGCTCCAGTTCCGGGAGGACGACCGCCAGCACATCGCGGTAGTCGGTCAGCACCCGGACCAGATCGGCCCCGCAGAGCAGTTTGAACAGTTCCGCGGCGATGCGCTCGGAGGCCACCAGAGCGATGCGCTCCTTCAGGGCATGGACCGCGTCGGAGGTCTTCTCCTCCAGCGGGAAGCCCAGGACGCTCGAGAAGCGCAGGGCCCGCAGGATGCGCAGCGCGTCTTCGGTGAAGCGGGTCTCCGGGTCCCCGACACAGCGGATCTTCCGGGTCCGGATGTCTTCGGCGCCGCCGTAGAGATCGACGGGGCCGCGGGTCGGGCTGTAGGCGATGGCGTTCATCGTGAAATCTCTTCGCGCCAGGTCCTCTTCCAGGCTCCGGGTGAAGGTGACCTCGTCCGGATGGCGGGAGTCGGCATAGGTGCCGTCGACCCGGTAGGTGGTGATCTCCAGCTGCATGCCGTCGAGCCGGACGGCGACGGTCCCGTGCCGGGCGCCCACATCGATGATGCGGCAGTCCGAAAAGACGGCGCGGGTCTCTTCCGGCAGCGCGGAGGTCGTGATGTCCCAGTCCCCGGGGACCTGTCCCAGCAGAGCGTCCCGGGTGCAGCCGCCGACCACATAGGCCTCATGGCCGGCCTCTTCCAGGCGTCGGAGCGCGGTCTCCACCGGCGCGGGCAGGGTGATGTTCCATTGTCCTTGCACCGGGTCCGCCTCCTTTCACAGGGTGTCCACGAGGGCGCGGTATTCTTCGTAAGTGACCATCATGTCGATGATCCGGAGCAGCTGTTTGCCGGTCATGCGTTCCGGGAGCCCCAGAGCCTTCTGGAGGGCCTTGCGTTTCTCTCGGCTCCCCGGGCCGCCGGACAGTCCGTCCCGGTAAAAGTCCAGGACCGTGATGCTCCTGCCGGAGCGCGCGGGACGGTCCCCTTCCTCCGTGACGCCGGCCTTCTGCAGCGCCTCGATCAGGAGAGCGTCGGGAATGCCCTCCACCCCGAGTTTGCCCTCTTTGGAAGGCGCGGACTTGCGCTTCTCCTTCCCGTAGAGGTCCGGGATGAAGACGTCGGTGATCTGTTCCGGCGGGACCAGGCTCCGGATGTGGTTGCGGATGAGCATCCCGGCGGAGTCGCCGTCGGTCAGGACCAGCAGGCCCCGCTTCTCGGCGAGCGTCCGGAGGAGCTCCTGTTTCTCGGTATCGTTGAAGACGCCGAACCCCTCGGTCCGAAGGATGGCGGCGTCCACGAGGTTGGCCAGTTTGATGGCGTCGTATTTCCCCTCGACCACGATGACTTTGTCGGTCTTCAGCATGGCGTCACGCGGCTTCCCGCCGGGCCAGCGCCAGCTCGATCATCAGTTTCTCGAAGATGGTCCGGTGGTCTTCCGAGGTGCTCTTCAGTTTGGTGTCCGCTTCCGCCAGCAGTTCCAGGGAACGGCGCAGCGCCGGCATGGAGAACCGGTTCGCGCGGCGGAAGGCGTTCTTCAGTTTGAAGTCGCTCTTGTAGGCCTGCGGGAACAGCTTCTTTAAATCGCCCTGACGGCCGCCTTCGCTCTCCACCACCTTGGCCCGATACATATCGGAGTAAGTGCTGACGAGCGCGCCGAGGATCATCATGGGCTCCGTCTTCATGTCGAACAGGATGGAGATGGAGCGGAAGACTTGGTCGAAGTGGTTGTCGAGGAGGGCGTCGATCATCTGGAACGCGGTGGACTCGAGCGATTGGACGCACACGGCGTCCACATCGGCTTCCTCGACGTCAGACTCCACGTAGTTGCAGAGTTTTTCGATCTCCGTGACGAGGTTGCCCATGTCCTCTCCCACGTTGTCCAGCAGATACTCCGCCGTGCGGGGCGAGATGCGCTTCTCCTGCTTCTCGCACTCGGACCGGATGAACCGGATGAGGTCCTGGCGGGACCGGGGCTCCAGTTCCACGACGCCGCCCGCATTGTCGATGAGGGCCTGCAGCTCCTTCATCTTCTTCGTCTTGAGGGGGAACCCGACGGTGTCCTGCCAGAAGATGAGCGTGCAGGTGTCCGGGGCGTCCGACAGGAGGGCTTCCAGGGCCTCGCGGTCCGGGTCGTCCAACTTCTCGAAGTCCAGATCGTGGACCAGGACGCAGGTCCGCTCGCACATCGCAGGCAGGGCCTCGACGCATTCGACGAGTTCGTTCATGGAGACGGTCTCCCCGTCCAGTTTATGGTAGTTGAAAACCTCCAGACCGGCAGGTACGACGCTGTCAGCCAGGAGGTTCACGTATTTGAGTTTCAGATAGCTCTCGGTGCCCTTGATGAGGTACACCGGCAGGAACTCCTGCGACTTGATGTTCTGCCACAGGGTCTTTTCGTTGTATTTCAAGCGGATGCTCCTTACTTCGCGGCGATGCACGCCCGGTAGAGACGGAACTTCCCGTTCCGGGCCCGGGCTTCGACTTCGCCTGATTCACCGGATACAATTATATACGAAGAAGGAGTCAACTTCAAATCCCCGGACCGTTTTCCCCGGAGAAAACAGACGGGCGCGGAGCGCGCCTCGGACGGGAGCCGGTCCAGGTCCACGGTCGGCCGGAACAGCAGCAGGAGATCCACGCCCTGGACCGTCAGGAGACCCGCGCAGTCGTCGCCCTCCTGGCGGTACAGTTTGAGGCTGATGTCCGGAGCCAGAGACACGGTCTGGAGCGGCGTGTCGGGCAGGTCCTCCGGCTTCAGAAGGACCTCCGGCTCCCACTCCTCCAGCAGGGCCTCCAGGGCGGCCGACTCGGTCTTTTTGGACCGGGGCACCACCAGGGCCGCCAGTTTGGTGACGGAAGCCCGGGACAGGATGTCGTCGACCCGCAGGGGCGTCTGATAGTCGTCCCCGCCGGCGCCGATGATGTAGGCCGCGTGGCGGAACGTCACCACGATGCAGGTCCCGCCGACGTCGGCAAAGGTCACGTGGACCACGTTCCGGTCGAACGCCGTGTCCGTCAGGACCGAGCCCAGCAGGACGATGGCGGACAGCAGGGCCGTCACCCGGACGAGGCCGCGCTCCGGCAGAGAGCCGTACAGGACGAAGCCGGCGACCGCGACGAGCAGGGCCGCGACCAGCCCCAGCAGAAAGCCCTTTCCGGTCAGGGTGACATAGGCGAAGGGCAGGTCCGAGAGCTTTGCGCAGATCCGCAGCATGTATCTGGCGAGGACCCCTCCTGCCAGCCCGCACCACGGGGTCAGGAGCGAGAGCCCCGGGATCAGACCGCACACGGCTCCTGCCCCGGTCAGCAGGATAGCCTGGGAGGCGGCCGCGGTCAGCAGCAGATTGCTGACCAGCGTGACCAGGGAGATGTTCTCGAAGGTCATCGTCACGACCGGCAGGGTCATCAGGGAGGTGCACAGGGCGATGAGCAGCAGGGACAGGACGCCGTCGACCCGCTTCCTGCGTCTGTAGTTGTGGATGCGCTCTTTCAGGAAATGGTCCCGCAGGTCCTTCATGACCGGCGGATAGAGCGACAGGATGCCCAGCGTGGCGAAGTACGAGAGCAGAACGCCCGCATCGCCCCCGTAAAACGGGTTCGGCAGCACGACGGCCAGGACAGCGAGCCCTAAGGAGGCCAGCGGGTCCGGGGAGCGCAGGAGCATCCGGCAGAGGAAGAACACGCCGAGCATGACCGCGGCCCGGATGGCGCTGCGGGCAAAGCCGGTCAGCACCACGAAGAACAGCAGGAACAGCAGGCAGAGCCCGCTCGAGGTTTTCTTCCCCGCGCCGAGCCGCAGGAGCAGTTTGTAGAGCAGCATGGTCCAGAGCGACGTGTGGAAGCCGGAGACCGCGAACAGATGCATCACTCCGGAACGGCGAAATGTGTCCCGCGTGCCGGAGGCCAGGGCCCCGGTGTCCCCCACCAGCATGCCGTTCAGGATGGCGGCGTACTCGTCGGGAAGCTGTTCCGACACGACCTTCTCCAGGCGCTCCCGGAATTCGCCGCTGCGCAGGACCAGCCGTACCGCGCCCTCCCGGAGCGGCCCCCAGTCCACTTCCCCGGCGTCGATCCGTTCCGTCAGCGGGGTCCCGTCGATGCGTCCCTCCGCGGTCGCCCCGAGGTAGAGGCCCCGGGAGCGGTAGTACCGGTGGACGTCCGGCGCGTCCTCGCCCAGCGTCTTGAGCGTGACGGTCAGGTCGAAGGAATCGCCGATCTTCGGGACGTAATGGGAGGTGGACAGCCGGACCTGCCGGGCCGGCGTCCCGTCCAGAGTCCGCACCACACAGCGGTGGGCCCCGGAGGCGCTGTCGTTCAGGACTTCCGTCACATAGCCCCGCAACGTCACCCTCTCCCCGGCCTGCGCGATCGCCGGTCGGCAGACCAGGTTCAGCTGGAGCAGGAAGGCCGCGGAGGCGAGCGCCACGGTCAGCGCCGCCAGCAGGAAGAATTTTCGCTTCTCCGTTCCCCGCTTCTGTGTCTTCAGCCGGACCGCCAGCCAGACGCAGACGGCCAGCGACAGCCCGAGAAAGACCCAGGCCATGGCGTCTGCCGTCAGGGCGATGAGCATGAGTGTCCAGAGATACGCGGAGCCGAAATAGAAGAATGGTTTGTCCATGGGATCCCTCCCCCGTCCATCGTACCGGAAAACCGGGCGGACGACGGGGGTCCCGGAACGAACGGTCGATTTTGGCGACCGAACGGTCGTTATGGGACCGAAAAACGCAAAAAAACACCCGCAGATCGATCTGCGGGTGTCTCTTTATGTGTTGGATCGCGGCGATCAGCCCGGAGGCCAGGTCATGTCGCGGCCGCCGATGATGTGGAAGTGCAGGTGCGGCACGGTCTGCTGACCCTGTTCGCCGATGTTGGAGACGACGCGGTAGCCCTTGTCGAGCCCCTCGTCCTTCGCGATCTGCGCAATGACGGAGAAGAGGTGGCCGATGAGCGCCTCGTTGGACGCGTCGATCTCATTGACGGACCGGATATGGTCCTTCGGGATGACCAGGATGTGGGTCGGCGCCTGGGGGTTCAGGTCCCGGAACGCGAGACACCGGTCGTCTTCGTACACTTTGGTGCTCGGGATCTCTCCCGCGGCGATCTTACAGAAAATGCAGTCTGCCATGGTGGCACTCCTTTCTTCAGTTCAGCATGCCTTTGACGATGTCCGCCGCAGCGGCCAGAGCGTCGTCGACTTTGGATGCGTCTTTGCCGCCGGCCATCGCGCTGTCGGGCTTGCCGCCGCCGGACCCGCCGGCCACTTTCGCGACTTCCCGGACGATGTTCCCGGCATGGGCGCCGGCCTTCACGGCGTCGGGGCCGCAGGCGCAGGCGAAGTTCGCCTTCTCGCCGTTGACCGCCGCGAAGACGACCACCAGGTCGGCGTCGTTCTCCTTCGCGGAGTCGGCCATGTTACGGAGCTCCCCGCCGTTCACGCCGTCGACTTTGGAGACGACGAGGCGGACGGCGCCGAGGTCGATCGCTTCGCCCATCATGTCTTTGGCGCTGATGGCGGCCAGTTCCTTGTTGAGTTCCTCGATCTTCTTCTCCGAGGCCTTCAGGTCCGCGGTCAGCTGCGCCGCGCGCCGGTCGATGTCATTGACGTTCGACTTCATGGCTGCGGCCGCGCCGGCGATGAGCGCGTCTTTCTTCTCGATGTAATCCAGGAGGTTGGTGCCGGTGACCGCTTCGATCCTCCGGACGCCGGCCGCCACAGACGACTCGGACACGACCTTGAACAGGCCGAGGGTGGCGGTACTCGGGACATGGGTGCCGCCGCAGAATTCCTTGGAATAGTCTTCCACACAGACCACGCGGACGGTCTCGCCGTATTTTTCTCCGAAGAGCATCATGGCGCCTTCCTTCTTGGCGTCTTCGATGCTCATGACTTTCGTTTCCACCGGGACATCCTGCAGGATGATCTCGTTGACCCGGGCCTCGACCGCTTTCACCTCTTCCGCGGTCATGGCCTGCGGATGGTTGAAGTCGAAGCGGCAGACGCTCTCACTGACCAGCTGGCCGGCCTGCTCGACATGGCTGCCGAGGACCTCGCGCAGCGCCGCCTGCAGCAGGTGGGCCGCGGTGTGGTTGCGCATGATGGACCGTCTGCGGTCGGCGTCGATCTTCACGGTCACGGCCTCGCCGGCTCTGGCGATGCCTTCGGCCACGGTGCCGCTGTGCAGGTAGACCCCGTTCTCGGACTTGACGGTGTCGTCGACGCGGAAGGTGAAGCCGCCACACTCGATGATACCGGTGTCTCCGATCTGTCCGCCGCTGCGGGCATAGAAGGTGCTCCTGTCGACCACGAGAACGGCGTCTTCGCCGGTCTCCGCGGAGTCGGCCAGATCGCCCTCCTTGACGACCGCAAGGACTTTGGCGTCGGTCTCAAACGCGGAGTAGCCGAGGAATTCGGTGGCGGGGATGTCTTTGGTGGCGTCCCCCTTGCCCTTCCAGGCCTCCGCCACATCCTTGGAGGCGGCGTCCGCTTTGGCCCGGGCACGGGCCTCGGCGACATACTCGCGGAACTTGTCCTCGTCCACGGTCATGCCCCGCTCTTCCAGGATCTCCTTCGTCAGTTC
>JAGACE010000007.1 GCA_017614275.1 Clostridia bacterium
GGAACTGGCCACCGCCGCGAACTCCGAGTTCGACCCGGACAAGGCCGTCCGCATCTACGGGCCGAAGTGTAAGGGCTGCACCATGTGCGCCAAACAGTGCCCGGCCGAAGCCATCAAAGGCGAGCTCAAGCAGCCGCACGAGATCGATCAGGACGAGTGCATCCGCTGCGGCGCCTGCTTCGATACGTGTAAGTTCGGCGCCATCTATCAGGGCGACGAGGTGAAAGCGGAAGGCGCTGCGGAAAGCGCTGCTGCCGCTGCTCCCGCAGCCGCTGCCGCCACGGCAGCCGCTCCCAAGAAGAAGGCTGCGCCGAAGCCCGTGGAACACGCCCCGCTGGATCGGAACTTCCCGCTGCGCATCGACCCGAACAAGTGCAAAGCCTGCACGATGTGTGCCCGGAACTGCCCCGAGCAGTGTATCACCGGCGCTCCGAAGACGCCGCACGTCATCAACGAGGACCTCTGCTCCCGCTGCGGCACGTGCTACGACCTCTGCAAGTTCGGCGCGATCTACAACAGCGACGACCCGGTCCCGGCCTACACCGGCTGACCCTGAAACATTGCGAAAAGAGCCTGACGACTGTTGTCGTCAGGCTCTCTTTTTGCTATATTAGAAGTTGAGACAAATACCCGAAGCCGGAGGGCTTTCAAAGGAGATATCACCATGGTCGAATGGAACAACTTAGACACCGTAAAAGCATACGATGAACTGCTGGAACTCTGGAACGAAGTCAGCGTCAAGGACGTCATGGCGGGGGAGAGCGGCGCGAAGCGTGTCGCGGAATACAACGTGCCCATCGCCGAAGGCCTGACCTTCAACTACGCGGCCAGACCCGTCAACGACAAGGTCCTCGGCGCCCTGCAGGCGCTGGCGGACGAACAGCAGCTGACCGAGAAATACGCGGAGCTCTACAACGGCGCCGTCATCAACACCGGCGAGAAGCGCCTGGTGCTCCACCAGCTCTGCCGCGGGCAGCTCGGCGAGGACGTCGTCGCCGACGGCGTCAACAAGAGAGACTTCTATGTCGAGCAGCAGAAGCGCTACTCGGAATTTGCCGAGAAAGTCCACAGGGGCGAGATCGTCAACGAGGCGGGCGAGACGTTCACCACGGCGTGCCAGATCGGCATCGGCGGCTCGGACCTGGGCCCCCGGGCGATCTATCTGGCTCTGGAGAACTGGGCCAAGGTCAACGGCTGCCTGAAGATGGACGCGAAGTTCATCTCCAACGTCGACCCGGACGACGCCTCCGCCGTCCTCTCCACGCTGGACGTCTCGAAGACCATCTTCGTCCTCGTCTCCAAGTCCGGCACCACGCTGGAGACCCTGACCAACGAGGCCTTCGTGAAGAACGCCATCGAGGCCGCCGGTCTCGACGCGTCGAAGCACATGATCGCCGTCACCAGCGAGACCTCTCCGCTGGCCGGCAACCCGGACTACCTGGATTCCTTCTACATGGATGACTACATCGGCGGCCGGTACTCCTCGTCCTCCGCCGTCGGCGGCGCCATCCTGAGCCTCGCCTTCGGCCCGGACATCTTCGACCGCTTCTTAAAGGGCGCGGCGGAGGCCGACGCGAACGCGAAGGACCCTGACATCAAGAAGAACGCCGCCCTGCTGGACGCCCTCATCGGCGTCTATGAGCGCAACGTGCTCGGCTGCGCCACCACCGCCGTCCTGCCGTACTCGCAGGCTCTGAGCCGCTTCCCGGCCCACCTGCAGCAGCTGGACATGGAGTCCAACGGCAAGAGCGTCAATCGCTTCGGGGAGCCCGTGAAGTACGTGACCGGCCCCGTCATCTTCGGCGAGCCCGGCACCAACGGCCAGCACTCCTTCTACCAGCTCCTGCACCAGGGCAAGACCATCGTCCCGCTGCAGTTCGTCGGCTTCAAGGACAGCCAGATGGAAAACGACGTGGTCATCGAGGGCAGCACCAGCCAGCAGAAGCTGAAGGCGAACGTGGCCGCGCAGATCATGGCCTTCGCCTGCGGCAAGGACGATGAGGACAAGAACAAGAACTTCGACGGGGACCGCCCCTCCAGCATCATCGTGGGCGACAAACTGACCCCGGAAGCCCTCGGCGCGCTCCTCGCGCACTTCGAGAACAAGGTCATGTTCCAGGGCTTCGTCTGGAACGTCAACTCCTTCGACCAGGAGGGCGTCCAGCTGGGCAAGCTCCTGGCGAAAAAAGTCCTGGCCGGAGACACCGACGGAGCCCTCAAGGGCTACGCCGACCTGCTGGGCATCTGAAGCAAAGCACTCTGAGCGCCACCCGCCTTTTGCGGGTGGCCTCTTTCAGTTGAAATGCGCCATGCCCTTTAGTATAATAAACAACGGAAAATCGCCTGAAAGGATGCTGTCTTATGCAGAAGAACACCTACGAGACCCCTCTGAACGCCCGCTACGCGTCCAAAGAGATGCAGTACATCTTCTCCCCGGACTTCAAGTTCCGCACCTGGAGAAAACTGTGGATCGCCCTGGCGGAAGCGGAGCATGAGCTGGGCCTGCCCGTCACGCAGGAACAGATCGATGAGCTGAAAGCGCACGCGGAGGACATCAACTACGAAGTGGCTATCGAAGAAGAGAAGAAACGCCGCCACGACGTCATGTCCCACGTCTACGCCTACGGGGTCCAGTGCCCGAATGCGAAGGGCATCATCCACCTCGGCGCCACCTCCTGCTACGTGGGCGACAACACCGACGTCATCACGATGACGGAGGGCTTGCGGCTCATCGAGAAGAAACTCGTGAACCTTTTGGACAAGCTGTCCGCCTTCGCGCTGGAGTACAAAGACCTGCCGACCCTCGGCTTCACCCACTATCAGCCGGCCCAGCCGACCACCGTGGGCAAGCGCGCCACCCTGTGGCTGCAGGAC
>JAGACE010000069.1 GCA_017614275.1 Clostridia bacterium
ACACCGCTCCGCAGGCGCACAGGGAAACGAAAATCAATCCTTTCCCCTTATAGCTGAGGACAGCAGCGGTCAGGAACCCCGCCAGGCCCGACCAGGGGGATGACGTGGCCGACAGGATGGCGGGGAAGGTCATGACGGCCAGGGTCACATAGGGCACGTAGTAGAGGAACGATCTCAGGAACCGGTTCTCGATGGGCTTGCGGATGAGCGTCATCGGCAGCACCCGGATGCCGTAGGTGACCGCGAACATGATCAGGATGTACAGGTAGTTGTCATGCATCCGGCGCCACCTCGCTTTCCGCGAGCTGCGTGTCCTCGTCCTTCACGGGGAAGAGGACCGATGCCACGCCGGCGATGACCACCGTCAGCAGGATGATCCGGTTACCGGAGGAGAGGTGCGACAGCGGGGCCACCTTGGTGAAGACCCAGCTGAGCGCGAAAGACACGAGGACGAGCCCCGCGATGATCCTGCTCTTCCGCGCGGGCGGGACGAACACGGCGATGAACATGCCGTACAGGGCCACGCCGAGCGCCAGGACGATGCGCTCCGGCAGCACGTTGCCCATGAGGATGCCCGTGGCGTCTCCCGCGGCCCAGCCGAGGGCGGCCGGGGTGGCGATGAAAAAGCTGTACCAGACAGACACCGGTTTGCCCCGAAGGATCGTGGCGCCGAAGATCTCGTCGGTGATGCCGAAGGCCATGATGCACCGGTGCCAGAGGGGCGTGCCCTCCGGGATGCGCTGGCTGAGCGCGGCACTCATCAGCACATAGCGCGCGTTGACGATGAGCGTCATGACGAACATGGCCAGGTACGGCGCCTGTTCCAGGACCAGCCGGTAGCCGGCGAACTCGCCGGTGGAGGTCCGGTTCAGGAAGGACGACACGAAGCCCTGGAAGGGCGTGATGCCGGCCTGCCGCGCCGTGATGCCGAGCGCGATGGCCACGGCGAAATATCCGATGGCGATGGGTACGGCGTCCCGAAGCCCGTCGCGGATATCCTGTTTGACGGATGGTTTCATAGAAGAAGTCCTTTTCTTGTGGAGTCTTTCTTTATTATAAAGGCTCTTGCCCTGAAAGCAAGAGAATGATACTCTAACAATAGAAGAATTTGCGAGGTGTTTTTATGGGCAGAGCGTCCACGAAAGAGAATAAGAGTGTCTATCAGGTCAAGAGGGAAGAACTGGGCCTGACCCGGGAAAAGGCGGCCGACGTCCTTCCCGGCATGTCGCCGGACCGGATCGAGAAAATTGAAAACGGCAAGACACATGTCCATCCCGAAGACATCCTCCTGATGGCGGAGGGGTACAATGCTCCGGGGCTCAACAACTGGTACTGCAGCCACGAGTGCCCCATCGGGCAGAAGTACGTGCCCGAGCTGGACATGAAGGACCTGTCGCAGATCGTCCTGGAGATGCTCGCCTCCATGAATTCCCTGAAGCGGGACCAGGAGCGGCTCATCGACATCTCCGCGGACGGGGAGATCGGGAACGATGAACTGGAAGACTTCATCCGCATCCAGAACAACCTGCGCCGGATGGCCATGACCGTGGACACCCTGCAGTTCTGGTCGGAGGAGATGCTGTCCTCCGGGCGCATCGACAAAGACGCCTACGAGGCTCTGAAAGCACAAATGTAACATGACCTTCAAGCGGTCCATCCGTTGTTTCTACCAATGGATGGACACTTTTTTTGTGCTCTTTCAATAATTCTATAAAAAAGGGCAATATGGTAAAATGGTAATGGTGGTATTACCACCAAAAGAATTCCTTAACAAAAGGGGGAGTGCGGAGTGTATCCCTGTTGTGTCCTCATCATCCTGGTGCTGCTGAGCGTGTACGGCATACGGGACAAGGCAGCCGTCTATCGGAAGCATCTGCTGCGAAAACTCCACCGCGAAGAGACGTCGAAAGAACAGCTTCGGGAGGAGCTGGAAGAAACGGAATATTTTGCCTTTTTGAAAAAAGATAAAGAAGGGAGATACGAAGATGGCAGAACAAAAGTTATCGATCTACGAGAAGACAGAAATTGACGGCCCTGCCACCAAAAGACACAAGAAACTGGTCTGGATCGGCTATGCCGTTTTTGTGGTCCTCGGACTGCTCCCGACCATTTTCAAGATGAGCTGGGCGTGGCGCGTGTTCGGCGCGGGACTCATCGTCCCCGGCGGCGGGTTCCTCGCGATCGGCGGCGTCAGCGGCGTCCTCTTATTCCTGCTGACGTTTCTCCTCCTCTGTGTGCTTGGCTTAGGGCTCTGGTGGGCCACCGGCGCGCAGTTCATGCCGTTCCTCATCTGGTGGGGCACGGCCATCCTCAACGCCACTGTGTGGTTGCGGGAACCCAAATGGGGAGCGTACACGGGCATCATTCTTGCACTGGTGCTCGCGGCACTGTACTTCGTCGGCACCCGCATCCATAACAGCCGGAAGAACAAGGCATACCTGGCCCGACAGAAAGAACGGCTGGCGTTCTACGAGGAAGAGATCCCCGCGGAGCTGGCGATGGCGGAGCCGGAAGTCCCGGACGGAGACTTCGAGATGACCGAGGAGCAGCTGCGCCAGGAACGGTATCTGTTCGATACGGCCCTCCAGCCGCTTGGGTCCTGGGAGGGGTTCAACTCCGTCCATTTCCCGCAGTTCCCCACCAACAGTGTCCGGTATCAGATCAATCAGATCCTGAACACCCTTCAGCAGATCCAGTGCCAGTACACTCCGAATTTCCACGGCTACGCCAATCAGGCGCAGCAGGATCTCATCACCAAGTACACCCATCCGAAGATCTGGCGCTACTGGAGGCTGGAGAACATCTGGGGCAACGGGAAACTCTCCGGTGACCCGTTCCAATGGGACAATGTCATGATGACCGGCTTCTTCCTGATCAACGTGACCATGTACATCCGGAACACCGGGGACCGGCGCTATGAAGAGCCCGGCAGCATCACGTTCAAGGATGCCTTCGCCACCTATCCCTATGATGTCCATCGCATCGCCGAACGCATCAAGGAGAACTGGGCGAACCAGGAGTATATCGTCTATCCCTGTGAACCGAATTTCATGTACTCTCTCTGCAACTGGAAAGCCATCCAGAGCATGGTGAGTTATGAGAACCTCTACAACACCACTGACTGGACCGACAACGAGGTCCGGGTCTACAACGCGTTCGTCCGCGAGATGGGCTGCCCAGACGGCAGCTCCTATCTGTTCAAGTCCGACCGGACCGGCGTCGGCGTGAACCTGCCGATCCCGACGGCGGAGAGCTTCCAGATCACCATGTACAACACGGCGGATCCGGAACTGGCCCGACAGACCTTCGCCTTCTTCCGTCAGGGCTCTTACAAAAGAGATGCGGACGGGACCCTGATCCACAATGCGATCCCGATCGATCACGGCGACTTCAGCATGAACTACTGCGACTGCGCGTATCTCGCCATGATGCCTGCGGCAGAGATGGGCGACCGTGAAGCGTATGAGGCGGCAAAGAAGACACTGGATGAACGAGGCGTCCGGATCGAAGAGAACGGTACCATCCATTATCGCTGCTCGACCGAAGTCAACGCCGGCGTGCTCCAGAGCACGATCAACTCCCGGAACGGCTGGCGCCGCGCCGTGGTGGACGGCCCTGCGGAGTGCACGAAAAATGCGCCGCTCCTGAGCGACGCGAAGTATGAAGACGTCATGGTGGCCAAGGCGTTCAGCCACGGCACCGACCTGGAACTGGTCCTCTATCCGTTCGAGGAGAGCGGCTGCGAGACCACACTCGGATTCTCCCGCCTGCAGGCAGGAGCCACCTACACCGTTCAGGAGACCGGCGCGCAGTTCACCGCCGACGGCAACGGCGAAGCCTCGCTGACGGTCGGCCTGTCCGGACGGACCCCGCTCACGATCCTGCCGGCATGAAAACAGCTCGGTTGTTCGTAGACGGGATGTATTGCGCAGCGTGCGGCATCGACATCGAACGCGTGCTGCACGCCCTGCCGGGCGTCACCTCCGCCAATGTCTCGACCCTGGACAACAGCGCCATCGTCTGCTATGACGAGGCGGACGTGACCCTCCCGGAGATCCTGAACACCATCGAACACAGCGGTTATGGAGCGGTAGAGTATACCTACGGCTCCATTTCGCGTCTGAACAAAGAAAAAGAGCGGCGGCTGCTGCGAAAAGTGGTGCTCGCTCTGCTCCTGTCCATCCCGCTGACCTGGGCCGTGCCGCTGCCTCTGAAGGTGGTGCTGGCCACCGTGGTCCAGTTCTACATCGGCGCGGAGTTCTACCGCGATGCGTTCCGGGGTCTGAGAAACAAGACTCTGAATATGTCCTTCATGGTCGCCTTCAGCACCACGTGTGCCTGGGGGTACAGTCTGTTCGCCTTTCTGCGGGACCGCCCGCAGGAGGTGTACTTCGACTCCGCCGCGCTGATCCTGACCATGGTCCTGACCGGCCGGCTGATCGAGACGAAACTGAACGCGGACTCCGGATCTGTGCTGGAACGTCTGTATGAGCAGCTGCCGCAGAAGGCCCGCCTGATGAAGGACGGGACGGAGACCGAAGCCGACGTCTCCACTCTGTCCGCGGGCGATGTGCTCCTGGTCCGCGAGGGGGACCGCATCCCGCTGGACGGGACCCTTCTGAGCGGCACCGGGTTCGTGGATGAATCCATGCTGTCCGGCGAGGCCGTGCCGAACCGAAAAGAGGCCGGCGACCCGGTGTACGCCGGCACCATCAACACAGAAGGCTCCTTCTCGTTCGAAGCGACCGCGGACCGGGAACACACCCTGATGTCCGACATCATCGTGGACGTGGAGGCGTCGTTCGCCCAGAAGAGCCGCCTGCAGAACCGCACGGACCGCGTCGTCCGCTGGTTCTGTCCCGCCGTCATCGCGCTCGGCGTGCTCGCGGCGCTCGCCTGGTTTCTGTTCCTGTCTCCCGGCGACCTGCCGAAGGCCGCCCGG
>JAGACE010000070.1 GCA_017614275.1 Clostridia bacterium
CGGGACGTCCTTGAAGCCTTCCAGCGCAGCCTTTCCGGTGTCTCCGGAGGTGGCCACGAGGATGACGATCTGCTTGTCCGGCGCCGCCTTCTTCGCGGCGGTCGTCAGCAGATAGGGCAGCAGCTGGAGCGCCATGTCCTTGAAGGCGCAGGTGGGTCCGCGGAACAGTTCGAGGACTTCGGCCCGGTCGTCCAGTGTGACCAGGGGCGCCACTTTGTCGGAGTCGAATTTCCCCTCGCGGTAGGCGCCGCTGACGCAGGCGTCGATCTCCTCCGGTGTGAAATCCGTCAGATACAGGGAGAGCACCTTTTTCGCCCGCTCGATATAGGACAGAGGGATCAGGTCCTGCAGATCCTGCAGGGACAGGGCCGGGACTTCGACCGGCACGAACAGGCCGCCCTCTTCCGAAATGCCCCGGGTGATGGCCTCGCTGGCCGTGACCCGGAGGGTCTTGTCTCTTGTGCTGGTGTATAGCATTGCGCTGCTCCTTCGCTTGCTTAGTTCGCGGAAAACGCGTTCTTGATGAATTCATAGGCCGTCGGTTCCCCGTCGGCGTCGGCAAAGACCTCCATGCAGTCGAAACGCGGCTGCAGGTCCTGCCTCTGGATCTCCCGCTGGTGCAGGGTGATGTAGTACTGGGACGTCTTCAGGATCTTCTCCTGCTTGGAGCGGGTGACCGCGGCGGCGGGCCGCCCCATGGCGTGCTCCCCTCTCGTCTTGACTTCCACAAAACAGAGGTACTGTTCTTTTTGGGCGATGATGTCGATCTCGCCGAACCGGGAGCGGAAGTTCCGTTCCAGCAGTTCATAGCCGAGGGATTCCAGGACCTCGCAGGCGTAATCTTCGCCGAGGTTCCCGAGTCCGTTCTGCGTCAAGAGGAGCGCTCCTTTCCTTCGGTGGGTCCCGTGAAATGCTGTTCCAGGTTCTTCAGAAACGACGTCCGATGGACCTCGGACACGCCGTACTTCTGCAGCATCTCGTAGTGCAGTTTCGTCCCGTAGCCCTTGTGTTTCTCGAACCGGTATTCCGGGAACAGCTCTGCCAGCTGTAACATGTAGCGGTCTCTGGAGACCTTGGCCAGGATGGAGGCCGCGGCGATGGACATGGACTTCGCGTCGCCCTTGACCACGGTCTGTTCCTCGGCGTCCAGACCCGGCTTTTTGTTGCCGTCGATGAGGGCCAGGTCCGGCGCCTCCTTCAGGCCTTCACAGGCTCTGCGCATGGCCAGGAACGTGGCCTGCAGGATGTTCCTTTCGTCGATCTCCCGCTCCGTGGCGGAGGCCACGCAGTAGTCCTCGGCCGCCTCCAGGATGACGTCGAACAGCGCTTCGCGCTTCTTCTCCGTCAGTTTCTTGGAGTCGTTGAGCTCCGGGATGTCCGTGCCGGGACGCAGGACCACGGCCGCGGCGAACACAGGCCCGGCCAGCGGGCCGCGTCCGGCTTCGTCGATGCCGCAGACACGCCGGTATCCGGCGGCGTGACCGGCCTCTTCCAGTTCATAGGAGGGCACGGTCTTCTCCACGGGTGCGTGGCTCATGTTCCTCAACCTTTCGGCCGTTCCAGCGTGATCTTCCCGAGCTTTCCGGCCCTGTATTCGTTCAGCAGCGTGTTCGCTGCCCGTTCCGTATCGACTTCGTTCCCCCGCAGCAGCATGCCGCGCTTCCGGCCGATCGCCTCCAGGACCTCATAGGATTCCAGTTCGGCGACCGACGGGTCGACTTTGTAGCGCGCGCAGAGGAGATCCGTGTAGTCGGTCTTCAGGACGTCCAGGAGGCGGACCGCAATGGTCTCCACGTCCATGACGTCGTCTTTGACCGAGCCAATGAACGCCAGTTTGTCGCCCACCGACGGGTCCTCGAATTTCGGCCACAGCACGCCGGGGGTATCCAGCAGTTCCAGCCCGTTGCCGCAGACGACCCACTGGTTGGAGCGGGTGACGCCGGCGCGGTTCTCGACCTTCAGACGGGCGCTGTTGCTCATGCGGTTGATGAAGGAGGACTTCCCGGTGTTCGGGATGCCGACGACCATCAGCCGCAGCGGCCGGCCGCTCATCCCCTTCCTCTCGTTCTGCTCGATCCGCTCCTTCAGAGCGGTCCGGCAGACCCCTTCAAAATGTGAAAGCCCCCGGCCGGACTTGCAGTCCACGGCCAGCACGAAACAGCCCTGCTTGCGGTAATGGTCCATCCACGCGTCCGTGGCGCGAGGATCGGCGATGTCGGATTTGTTGAGCAGGATGATCCGTGGCTTGCCGGCCGTGATCTCGTCCAGTTCGGGGTTTCGGCTGCTCTCCGGGATGCGGGCGTCGACGATCTCGACGACCGCGTCCACCAGGGGCAGGCTCTCTTTGATCTTGCGACGGGTCTTCGCCATGTGGCCGGGGAACCACTGGACCGTCTGTTTCTGGAAATCCGGCATTTACGTCACCGGGAGTTCCAGGTCCACGAGCCCGTTCGGGGTGGACGCCCGTTTGGCGATGCCCAGGATGTAATCGTTGTCGATGAGACCGATGGCCGTGGAACGGGAATCGATCGAGTTCTGGCGGTTGTCGCCCATGACGAAGCACTGTCCCTCCGGCACCATCAGCGGCAGAGACATGTCGTACTCGTTGATGGTCTCGTTGTTGATGTAGGGCTCGTCGAGGATCTGACCGTTGACGATGACGTCGCCGGTGTCGAAGTTGATGTCGATGATCTGTCCTTCTGTCGCTATGACGCGCTTGATGATGTTCTCGTGGTAGGCGTTGTCCTGCGAGATGACGACGACGTCTCCGTAGGACGGGGTGGTGTCCTCCATCTGAGACAGGAAGACCCAGTCCCCGGAGTGCAGGGTCGGTTCCATGGACTCGCCGACCACGCCGGAGAAGCGATAGATGAACGTGAAGAGCAGGGCCGTCATGACGGCGGCCACCATCAGGACGCTGACGAGTTCATAGGTGAATTCCAGTCCCTTCCGGCGGGCGGTCTTCTCCGCAGCCGGGAGTTCCTCCGCGGCGCTCTCCGCGACGGGAGCGGCCTCCTCGGCCGCCTCCTCCCGTTCCAGGAGCAGTTCCTTTTCCTCGTCCAGGGACAGTTCGCCGTCGACGGCGGCGTCCTCAAAGACTTCGATGGCCTGTGCGGCTTCTCTGTATTCGTTTTCCACCTGTTCCAGCTCTTCGGCCAGACTCTTGTGTTTCTTCTTCATGGATCATTCCTCCGCGTTAGTAAGATGGACCAGCATTTTTCCGAGGATGCGATGGGTATCGATGAGCCCCACTTCAAAGGCGCGGGAATCCAGCGAATTGCCCCGGTTGTCCCCCATGACGAACACGTACCCGGGGGGCACGGTCAGGGGGAAGTCCGGCGGTCCGGGCGAGTAATCGTAGGTCTCCTGATCGATGTATGGTTCGTCGAGCTGCACGCCGTTCACATAGACGTTGCCGTCCCGGAGATCGATGGTGTCTCCCCCGACCGCGATGACGCGCTTGACCAGCGGGTCGTCGTCGGCACGGGAGATGACGACGATCTCTCCCTGTTTGTAACGAGTGGTGACATCGGTCAGGATGAGCCGGTCGCCGTGGTGC
>JAGACE010000071.1 GCA_017614275.1 Clostridia bacterium
CCGCCGTGGCCGCCTTCGCCGGCTTCCTGCTGGCTCTGGCCTACGCACTCTTCCGGGTACTCTCCAGGCAGTATCTGAAGACGGAACGCGATATTATGGAACAATTGCAACTTCCTGTCCTCGGAGTTATTCCCCTTACACAGGAAACATGATATAATAACCGGGATAAGTATTTTTAAGTAAGTACTTATCCCGGTTTTATTTATATGAAATTGCGAGGAACTGCCACATGAAACGAGTCATCACGTACGGGACGTTCGATCTGCTCCATTACGGGCACATCAATATGCTCAAACGGTGCAAGGAGTATGGCGATTATCTCATCGTTGCCGTCTCCACGGACGAATTCAACTGGAACATGAAGCAGAAGAAGTCCTACTTCACGTACGAACAGCGCAAGACCCTGGTAGAAGCAGTGCGGTACGTCGACCTCGTCATCCCGGAAGAGAGCTGGGAACAGAAAGTGACCGACGTCAAAGAGTACCACATAGACACGTTCATCATCGGAGACGACTGGGAAGGCAAGTTCGACTTCCTGAAAGACGAAGGCGTCGAAGTCGTCTACCTGCCCCGGACTCCTGAAGTCAGCACCACTCAGATCAAACAGGACCTCTACGGGGAAGAAAAGGATTGATCGCCTATGCTGACGAAACAGAAGCTGATCTACCAGATCAAACACCATCCGGCCATCCGGACCACCTACGAGACGCTCGGCAGCTTTGCCTTCACCACCATGGGCAAGCGCACGCCTCTGGATGAGAACCTGGTCCTCATCGTCGCGAACACCGGCAAGAACTTCTCCGGCAGCCCGCGGGCCATCTACGACTACATGAAATCCCACAAAGAGTACGACAAGTACCGCATCGTGTGGGCCTTCAACCATCCCGAGAACTTTCAGGGCGAATTCCTGGACGTGGTGTACATGGACTCCCCGGAGTATGTGCAGACCGCGCTGCGCGCCAAATACTGGATCACGGACAACAACATCGAGCGCAGCCTCCAGTTCAAGAACCCTGAGACGAAATATCTGAATACCTGGCACGGAGTGGCCCTGAAGACCATCGGCAACGATGACAAGTTTTCGGGGACCTTTGACTATTCTGACATCGATTATCTCTGTGTCTCCTGTGAACATGACAAGCGTGTCTACACCACGGCTCTGAACGCCTCGCCGGACTGTTTCCTCGAGTGCGGGATGCCCCGGAACGACACGCTTTTCGGCGTTTCGGAAGGGGACAGATTCGACATGCGCATGAAGCTCGACATCCCCGTGGACAAGAAAGTCATCCTGTTCGCGCCCACGTGGCGGGATTCTGTCAACGGCGGTGACAGCTTCGACCTGGAGATCCCGGTCCACTTCGACAGGTGGCGTGAGGTCCGGGGGGAGGACTACATGATCATGTTCCGCGCCCATGACCGCACGTCTCAGCTCATGAACGTCACGTTCGACGACTTCGTCGTCAACTATTCCACCTACGATCCGCTGAACGATCTGATGATCGCGGCCGACATCCTCGTCACCGACTATTCCTCCATCTGCTTCGACTGGTCCCTGCTGGAGAAGCCCTTCGTCTGCTTCGGCTACGACTGGGAGCAGTACAAAGAGGAGAGAGGTGTCTACTTTGACGCCAACGAGAAGTACTACGGCGGCGTCCTGAAGACCGAGGAAGAGGTCCTGGACCGCATCCGGAACATGGACTGGCCCGCCGAGATCGAAGGCATCCGCAAACTGAAGGAAGAATTCATGACCTACAGCAAGGGCAACGCGGCGGAGATCTGCGTCAAGGCCCTGTTCGGGGAGCCGGAAGAGGAACAAGCGGAATGAAAGTCTGTTATGTGACCCATCTGCCGAACCTGACCGGCGCCAGCCAGTCCCTGCTGGACCTGCTGCGCGCGCTGGAAGGGTCTGAGGTGGAACCGGTCGTCCTGCTGGGCCGCCACGGTCCGCTCGAGGACGTGCTGCAGGAGCGCGGCGTCCCGTACACCGTCATCCGCTACGCCAACGAGCTGAAAAAGGACGACAGCAGGCTCCACACGGCCCGTAAGGACGCGCTGAACTTGCGCGCCAAGCCTCAGGTGAAGGCGTTTCTTCAGGCGCAGGGCGTGGAACTGGTGCACAACAACAGCATGTTCGTCGGGATCGGCATGGACTGCGCGAAGGAGCTCGGCATTCCGTACATCGCCCACATCCGAGACTATGTGGAAGAGGACCACGGCCTGAAACTGGAACATCCGAAGGCCCAGAGCAAACGGGTTCAGGAGGCGGATGCCGCCATCGCCGTGTCCAAGGCGCTGGCGAAAGCGGCGGAAGCCAAATACGGCGCTCCGAAGACCGGCATCCTGCCGCTGTACGACGGCGTGGACGTGTCCCGGTATTACATCGCTCCGGAAGAGCGCACGCAGCCGCTCACCGACAAGCCGGTGGAACTGCTGCTGGCAGGACGCATCGCCCCCGGAAAAGGGCAGCTGGACGCCGTGAAGGCCGCAGCGCGGCTGAACAGGGAACACGGGGACTTGTTCCATCTGACCCTCGTCGGTTCCGTCGGCGTGGAGTCCTACATGGACGAGATCCGGGCTTTCGTGAAAGATCTGCCGGAGGGCTGGGTCACGATCGAGTCCTTCGTGGACGATCTGAAGCAACTGCGCAGCAGGACGGACATCGCGCTGGTCTGTTCCTCATCAGAAGCGATGGGCCGCGTCACCATTGAAAGCCTGC
>JAGACE010000072.1 GCA_017614275.1 Clostridia bacterium
ATGGTCCGCGAACTCAGCCCGGTGGCAGGACTTGAAGAGGAACTGGAACTCGAGCTGGAGGAACTGGACGAACTGGAACTCGAGGACGAGCTGGAGCTCGGTTTCGAAGAACTCGAAGACGAGCTGGAACTCGGTTTCGAAGAACTCGAAGAGGAGCTGGAACTCGGCTTCGAAGAGCTCGAAGAGGAGCTGGAACTCGGCTTCGACGAACTCGAGGAGGAGCTGGAGCTTGGCTTCGAAGAGCTCGAGGAGGAGCTGGAGCTGGAACTCGAGGAGGAACTCGAGCTGGAGGAGCTCGAACTGGAACTGGAGCTCGGTTTCGTCGTGCTCTTCTGGTTCACAAAGGCTCTGGAAGCGGCGTCGTTATAGATCTCCACCGTTTCCCCCGCCGCTTGCACGGTCACCGAATAGCTCTTCGTGTCCGGCAGGAAGCCGTCCGGGGTCTTCGTCTCCTTCACGGAGTAGGTGCCCGGGGCCACGGTCATCTGATAGACGCCCTTTTCCACTTCGGGCATAGTGCCGATGGCTTTCCCGTCCTTGTCATAGACCGTGAATTCTCCGCCGGTCAGCTTGTTCTCCGGGTAGTCCTTGTCCACCTTCGTCAGTTTCAGGGTGCCGGTCCCCTCCGTCAGGAGATACGCCCCGGCGTCCAGAGTCTCGTTCGCGGGAGACCCGTAGGCCACCAGATCCTGCCGGCCGCTCTTGGTCTTGCTGTAGGTGCCGTCTCCCCAGATGACCATGCTCACGCTGTCGGAGAACGTGCGGGTCCCGAGCAGTTTGAGTTTCTCCGTGATCGGCTTGTCCGAGGTCAGCGTCAGCTTGTTCCCGCTGACGGAGGTCTTGACGCCGGAGGCGGAGTACGTCCAGTTCGACAGCACGTTGTTGGTGTCCGTCAGGACCGCCTTGTACTGTTTGGTCGCGTTGTCATAAGTCATGGTGTAGGTCGGATACTTCCGGTCGTCCTGCACCAGGAAAGACGGTGCCAGCAGCGTGGCCTGCACCTTCTTCTCCAGGGCGGACAGTTCCGAGAAGATCTGGGAGCGGATCGGGTTCCCGCTCTGGATGAAGGCATCGATGGAATCGGTACCCGAGGGCGGCGCGATCCGGTTGAAGTCCGGGTCCCGCTCCCCGATGAGCGTCTCCCACACCAGGAGCTGCGTGGCCCAGTACTTCGCCAGTTTCGCGGAGCCCGCGCTGTTCTGGGACACCCAGTTCGCGAAGTCCGCCGGCCCCTGGTAGCCGTAGTACAGGATGGCGCTGATGATGCGCCGCTGCCAGCCGCCGTTCAGGGTCCCGTTGAAGGGCAGGGACTTGAAATAGTCCACCGTGGAAGACTCCTTGTTCAGCGTGTCCCCCGTGTGGAGGGACGCGGGCGGCTCCAGGCAGTAGGCCGTGTTCCCCGTATCGTAGTCGTCGAGGATCTTGACGGTGAAGTGGTCGTCTTTGCCGATGACCCACCCGTTCATGCAGTGCAGGTCCGGGTTGCCCCAGCTGGTATTGTTGCTCTGTGAGTCGTTGTCCCGCGGGATGTTGGCGATGTACACCGTCACGGTGCTCGCCGCCAGCGCGGAGAGGCCGACGGCCCCGGTGGCCGCCAGCAGCAACAGCGACAGGATGACGGCAAGAGTTTTCCTGCCGACCGATCTTGTTTTCAATGGAATTCCCCTTTCTGTGCTCCCTGTCTGCCGGCTCCGCAGCGGAGCCGGACGGATTTTGTTTTTGGTTCTGACAGTCATAGCGAAATGGCTCTTGGGACGTGTTCTGACTCGGGGTCGCCCGGCTCTGCTGCCGACCCGGCAGTTCGGGAGCGTGTGTTCTCAGCCGATGAGTTCGATCCGGTCCGCCACCAGTTTGAAGTGGCGGCGCTTCGAGCCGTCCTCTTTTTCATAGACTTCGTTGCGCGGCGTGCCGGCGATGAGCACCCGGTTCCCCTTTTTGAGGTACTGGCTGCCCCAGACGGCGAGCCGGGACCAGCAGACCACGTCGTAGAACTCCGGATTGTCCTTGCCGGAGTCGTTGTTCGCGATGCTGAAGGTCAGCCGCTGGACGTTGTCCTCCTTGTTCTCCTTTTCGAACTCTTTGAATTCGATGTCCTGGGTGAGTCTTCCCGTGAGGATCATGAATCGCATAAGATCGCTTCCTTTCCGTTCAAAGTGTGTGCCTTGGCATCATAGCGCAAAAAAGCCGCCCGCTCCGGGGTCCCGGAACGAACGGTCGAAAAAAGAGACCGAACGGCTGTTATGGAGGCGGTTTTCGCTTCCGTAACGACCGTTCGGTCGGTTCAATTGTTACAAGAGGTGATTCTTCGGACTTTGCCCGACCCTCACATCAGGTCGCAGATCAGGTTCGAGAACCGGACCGGGTCCTCCACCGGAAGGCCTTCGATCAGCAGGGCCTGGTCGTACAGCAGTTCCGCGTAGTCCAGGACCTTCATCGGCTCGTCCGTGTAGAGCGCCTGCAGTTTCTCGAAGATCGGATGGTTCGTGTTGACCTCCAGCACCTTCTGCGCCTTGATCCGGTTGTCCGCGTTCATCTGCTGGGACAGGACCTTCTCCATCTCGATGGTGATCCCGCCCTCGCTGGTCAGGCAGACCGGATGGCTCTTCAGGCGATTCGACGCCCGGACCGCGGACACGCGGTCTCCGAGGGCCTCTTTCATCGCCCGGAAGAGGTTCGCGTTCTCCTCATCCGTCTTCTGCAGGGCCTCTTTGTCCTCTTCGGTCTCCAGCCCTAAGTCGTCATCCGAGACGGAGCGGAACTCCTTCTCCTCATAGGCGAAGAGCGTGCGCAGGCAGAACTCGTCGACATCCTCGGTCAGGTAGAGGATCTCGTAGCCCTTGTCCGCCACCAGTTCGGTCTGGGGCAGCTGGGCGATCTTCTCCGGAGTCTCCCCGCAGGCGTAGTAGATGTATTTCTGGTCTTCCTTCATCCGGGAGACATAGTCGTCGAGGGTGGTGTAGTCCCCGTTCTCGAAGCTGGAGCGGAACAGCAGCAGATCGCACAGTTCTCTGCCCTTGGCGCCGTACTCGGCGTAGGTGCCGAACTTGATCTGGATGCCGAAGGCCTCCCAGAACTGCACGTACTTCTCGCGGTCCTTGCGGAGCAGGGTCTTCAGTTCGTCGTGGATCTTCTTCTCCAGACGCTTCTCGATGACCTGGATCTGGCGGTCCTGCTGCAGCATCTCGCGGGAAATATTCAGGGGCAGGTCCTCGGAGTCCACGAGGCCGCGGACGAAGCGGAAGTGCTCCGGCAGCAGGTCCTTGCAGTTCTCCATGATCATGACGCCCGAGGCGTACAGCTTCAGGCCGGCCTCGAACTCCTTGGAGTAGTAGTTGATCGGGGCCTTGGCGGGCACGTACATCAGGGCGGTGTAGGTGGCGACGCCCTCGGTGGACGACCGGATGGTCAGCAGCGGGTCCTCCATGTCGTAGAAGTTGTCCTTGTAGAAGTTGTTGTACTCCTCGTCGGTCACTTCCGACTTCTGCTTTTTCCAGATGGGGCTCATCGTGTTCAGAGTGATCTCTTCCGTGACGTCCTCATACTCGTTCTCGGACCCCTCTTTGGGCACCGGCATGGTGATCTCCATGCGGATGGGGTACCGGATGTAATCCGAGTACCGCTTGACCAGGCGACGGATCTCGTACTCCTCGAGATACTTGGAGTAGCGGTCGTCTTCCGTGTCCTCTTTCAGGGTCATGGTGATGGTTGTGCCGTGCGTGTCCCGCTCGGCCTCCTTGATGGTGTAGCCGTCCGCGCCGGTGGAGGTCCACAGCCAGGCCTGCTCGGAGCCGTAGGGCTTCGAGAGGACCTCGACCTTCTGAGAGACCATGAACGCGGAGTAGAACCCGACGCCGAACTGGCCGATGATGTCGATGTCCTCGGCCGCCTTCTCATCGTCCGCGCCTTCCCGGAACAGACCGGAGCCGGACTTCGCGATGGTGCCGAGGTTGTCCGCCAGTTCGTCCTTGTCCATCCCGATGCCGTTGTCCGAGATGGTCAGGGTGCGGGCCTCCTTGTCCGTGGAGAGCTCGATGACGAAGTCTCCCCGGGACAGGCCCGAGATGTTGTCGGTGAGCGATTTATAGTAGAGCTTGTCCATGGCGTCGCTCGCGTTAGAGATGAGCTCGCGCAGGAAGATCTCCTTGGTGGTGTAGATGCTGTTGATCATCAGG
>JAGACE010000008.1 GCA_017614275.1 Clostridia bacterium
ATCGTCATCGTGGACTCCCTCGGCGCCTCCGGCGGCTACGGTCTGCTGATGACCGCGCTCGCGGACCGGCGGGACGAGGGGATGACCCTGGAGGAGGCGGCCGCCTGGGCGGAGGAGAACAAACGGAACCTGCACCATTGGTTCACCTCGACGGACTTGAGCTTTTACATCCGCGGCGGGCGCATCTCCAAAGCATCGGGATGGTTCGGCACGGTGCTGAAGATCTGCCCGATCCTGAACATGGACCGTGAGGGGCATCTGGTGCCCCGGCTGAAGGCCCGCGGGAAGAAGGCCGCCCTGCAGGGGCTGGTGGACAACATGGTCCGCCACGCGGTCGGCGGACAGTTTTACCGCGGCAAGGTCTTCCTCTCCATGTCCGCCTGCCGGGAAGACGCGGAACAGGTGGCCGATCTTGTGGCGAGGACGTTTCCGGACATGGACGGGAAACCGGTCATCCACAACATCGGGACCACCATCGGATCCCACACAGGCCCCGGCACCGTCGCCCTCTTTTTCTGGGGCGATGAACGGGGAGATTAAATCGCTTCTTGAAAGAACCAGGAACAGATATGAAGTGATAACAGATACAATCTGTAATGTGGGTGCAGCATTCGAAGACGCTTGTCAAGGCTTCCCTCCGGCGGCTTTGCCGGTCTCGAGACGCCAGAGCATCATTTACAGACCATGGTAAGGATGCCGCCAATTTGGTCCGTAGTTTTTCTGCGAAATCAGAGCAGGATGCAACCTGTTTACGGACTAAGAAGAAATTACTATATGTTCAGTCCGCAAAAACCTCGAAAGCGTCTCTGGCAACGGCGCTTGTTTACAGACTAAGTTGGTGCTTCTTCATAATCAGTCTGTAAAAAACCGCGAAAGCGTCTTCCAGAACGACGTTTTTACGGACGAAACTCGCCATAAAAGAGCGTTGGTCCGTAATACTTCCAGATTTGGGATGATTTCTGTACGCAAAACACCTGTTTTCCATACATTCAAAGCGAAAAACGGTTGGATGTATGGACCAATCCGGTTTTTCCTGATGGGAAAGACGGCAGACGGCAGTGGGACCCCGGGTTGAACCATACATTCTCCTTGAAAACAGGGCGGATGCATGGTTTTCTCGCCTGTGCTGACTTGCTGCTGTCATGTATTATTCTTGAGAACTGGCAAAATGTATGATAATGACCCCCGGCGCTGCTCGGCTGACGCCTCTCTCAAACAGAAAAAAGAGCCTCACGGTTTCGTGAGGCTCTTTTTGGATTCAGGAAAACAGTTTTTTCTCCAGATACCGGCTGGCGGAGTCGAATTCCTCCTCCGAGACGAGGTCGGCGGGGAACAGCGTTTTGATCTCCTCGAGCGACAGCCCGCGCAGGAACGCGAACTGGCTCATGATGCGGGTCTGGATCTCCTGCGGGGTGATCGGCTCCTCCTTGCGGAGTTTCCGATACAGCAGTTCGTAGATGCCGCCCATGATCATGGCGATGTCATCTTGGAACGCCGCCAGTTCCTCTTTGGAAAACCCGACTTCATAACTGGTGGCCCAGTCGACTTCCAGGTCGATCATGATCTCCGTCAGATTCCGGTCGGAGATGACGTCCATGGTGAATCGCCGCATGGGCTCGGAACCCAGCAGGAAGGAGAACAGCAGCTGCCCGATCCGGTACAGGTTCACAAAATAGTTGTCGGTGCGCTCGCCCCGCTCGGACAGGAAGGTGTCCAGTTCGTCCAGGAGGTCCCGGTACAGGTCGGTGATGAACCGGTCCTTGGAGGGGAAGTGCTGCTGGACGTTGGTCTTGGCGACCCCGCACGCCTCCGCGATGTCCGCGTAGCTGGTGGCGATGTATCCCTGTTCCCGGAACAGACGCCGGGCTTCCCGGATCATCTGTTCATGGGCTTCGTTGTTCTTAGGCCGTGGCATCGGTCAACTCCTCCGCTTCTTCGAACATTTCCGGCTTGATCTCGTCGGAAGGAACGTACTTCGGAGTTTTATTATACATGATGATGAAGGCGATGGCCACGCCGACTTCACAGACACCGACGAAATAGGTGTAGAAGTTGCTCATGGCAGGGCCGGCGGCCGGGAGCCACAGGAAGAAGCAGGCGAAGTTCGCGAAGAGCAGGCCCCAGGGCGTGGTCTTGTGGATGCCGCGGGTGCTCCCGTTGACGTGCATCATGCGGAAGTAGAAGTTCAGGCAGTTGGGGACGGTGGTGCCGAACATGATCCAGACGAACGGGTCGTCCATGCAGTTCCACAGGAAGCCGTAGCCGGCGATGAACACCAGCTGGACCCCGACATAGGCGAGGATCTGGTTGACGCGGCCCCGGATGTTCGGGAAGATCTTGTCCAGATCCCATTTGATGGTCTGGTAATGGACGAAGAATTCCATGATGAACCAGATGACCAGACCGACCCACAGGAACTTCGTCATGAAGTTCGCGTTCGGGGAGTTCTTGCCCCACCAGAGGCTGAAGCCCGGGATGACGTAGATGCAGTCGTTGGCGACGTTGTACATGTTGACCTGCCAGGGCATGCCGGCGGTCTTGTGTTTGAACCCCTGACGGATGCCGTTCCAGTAATACAGGTAGAAGCAGATCATGATGATCGCCAGACCGATGTAATACCGGTAGGAAGGTGCATAGAGAGCCGCGAGACCGGACTCTATGGTGTAATGTTGACCCATTATCGTTCCTCCTTTTGATGTAGATATACACGTATATTAATGAGCGATTTAATTATATACGCGTATATTTATCGTGTCAAGAACAAACGGCTTCTGCCAAAAAGAAGTTTTCGCCGGTCGGCCCCGCGTGGTATACTGTCACGTAAGGGGTGTGAGAAATGACGAGATACAAGAAGTCCATGCAGCGCAGGCGCATCATCTCCGTATGTGTCGCTCTGCTCCTGGTGGCAGCCATCCTGTTCGGCCTCATCTCCGGCATCTCCCATGCGGTGCGGTCGGTCCGGACCAAGGTGGAGACCCGCCGGGAATACAACGCCTCCATGGAGGCCGTCCTGGACAAGATGAGCCTGGAGGAGAAGGTGGGGCAGATGATCCTCGCCTATCAGCCGGCGGAAGACGCCGTGCAGACCCAGAAGAAATACCAGTTCGGCGGCTACGTGTTCTTCGCGAAGTACTTCAAGAACAACACGCCCGAGCAGGTGGTGGCAGACATGGCCGAGTACCAGAAGGTCTCGAAGGTCGGCATGCTCCTCGCGGTGGATGAGGAGGGCGGAAAGATCAATCGCATCTCGAAATATCGGCAGTATCGGGACGAACCGTTCGCCGGCGCCAGAGACATCTTCAACGGCGGCGGATGGGACGGCATCGTGGCCGACACCAAAGAGAAGGCCGCGTTCCTCAAGATCCTGGGCCTCAACACCTGTCTGGCCCCTGTGGCGGACGTGCCCTATGAAGAAAAGAACTACATGTATGACCGCGCCATCTCCACGGACCCCGAGGAAGTAGCGGATTACGTGGAATACGTGACCAACGAATACAAGGCGGCGAAGGTGCTGTCCTGCCTGAAGCATTACCCCGGCTACGGCAACGCGGGCAACTCCCACCTGACGGTCATCGAGGACGCCAGAGAACGGCAGGTCCTGGACACCCGGGATTCCATGCCCTTCCAGGCCGGCATCGCGGCGGGCACCCCGATGATCATGGTCAACCACAACATCGTCAACGCCTATGACGCGAAGAACCCCGCCTCTCTGTCCAAAGCGGTGCACGACGTGCTCCGGAACGAACTGGGCTTCGACGGCGTCATCGTCTCGGACGGTCTGGAGATGAACGGCGTCACGAAGTTCGTCAAGGACAGCGGGAAAGCGGCCATCATGGCCGTCAAGGCCGGGAACGACATCCTGTGCACCGGCACGCCGGTCGAACAGTATGAAGCTGTGCTGGCCGCTGTGAAGGACGGCACCATCTCCGAGGAACGGATCGACGAGTCGGTGCTGCGCATCCTGAACATGAAGAAGGCGATCGGTCTCCTGGAGACCTGAACCTACAACCGAACAGATAAAAAAGAACCGCCGTCCCGATTGGGACGACGGTTTACTCATGGCAGCGGAATAGGGATTCGAACCCCAACAAACAGAGTCAGAGTCTGCCGTGCTACCGTTACACAATTCCGCTGTGTCTGCTATGAGTATTTGATGTAAAAAAGTGTCTGATCAGACAGCGCGCGTGACCTTTCCGGAACGCAGGCAACGGGAGCAGACGTAGACTCTCTTCGGAGTACCGTTCTCGATGATCTTGACTTTCATGAGGTTCGGCTTCCACGCTCTGTTGGAACGTCTGTGGGAGTGAGAGATCTTGTTGCCAAACTTGACTTCCTTCTGGCAGCAATAACATTTTGCCATGCTTCGGCACCTCCTTTTTACTGACAGGTGGCTCCTGTCTCAAATACAGCGTAAATATATTAGCATTGTATATTATAAAATGCAAGCATTTTTTTCAAAAGGTATGTCCGAAGAATGGGCTTGCTTTTTTGCAGCCTGTTGACTATAATAGAACACGTAGCCGAACAAATGTACGCTGACTTTGGAGGAATCAAAATTGGCAGATAACAAGAAGAAAGCACTCGACACAGCCATCGCGCAGATCGAACGCGCCTACGGAAAGGGCGCCATCATGCGTTTGGGCGACAGCCAGGACCTGAACGTGGAGGCCATCTCCACGGGTTCCCTGACGCTGGACGCCGCCACCGGTATCGGCGGTCTGCCCCGCGGCAGGATCATAGAGATCTACGGGCCGGAGTCTTCCGGTAAGACCACCCTGGCCCTGCACGCCATCGCGGAAGCCCAGAAAGTGGGCGGAGAAGCCGCGTTCATCGACGCGGAACACGCGCTGGACCCGGTCTATGCGTCCAACCTCGGCGTGGACGTGGATTCTCTGCTGGTCGCGCAGCCGGACAACGGCGAACAGGCTCTGGAGATCGCGGAGCAGCTCGTCCGCTCCGGCGCCATCGACATCCTGGTCGTGGACTCTGTGGCGGCCCTCGTGCCGCGGGCAGAAATCGAAGGCGAAATGGGGGACTCCCATGTCGGCCTGCATGCCCGCCTCATGTCCCAGGCGCTCCGGAAACTGGCCGGCGCCGTGTCCAAGTCCAACTGCATCATCATCTTCATCAACCAGCTGCGTGAAAAAGTGGGCGTCATGTACGGCAATCCGGAAGTCACCACCGGCGGCCGCGCGCTGAAGTTCTACGCGTCCATGCGCATCGACGTCCGCCGCATCGAACAGCTGAAGAGTTCCAAGAACGAGTTCATCGGCGCCCGCACCCGGGCGAAGATCGTCAAGAACAAAGTGGCGCCTCCCTTCCGGCAGGCCGAGTTCGACATCATGTTCGGACGCGGCATCGCCAAAGAAGGGGAGATCCTCGACGCCGCCACCAACCTGGACATCATCCAGAAGAGCGGCGCCTGGTACTCCTACAAGGATGAGCGCCTCGGCCAGGGCCGGGACAACGTGAAGCAGTATCTGCTGGACAACCCGGACTTCATGGCGGAGATCGAACAGCAGGTCCGCGAACACAACGCCCAGCTGGCCGAAAAGGCCAAAGCGGCGTATAAGGGCGGCCAGATGCACGACGAGCCGGTCGGAGAGGCCGCGCCCCTGCCGGAGCCCGTCCCCACCACGGCCGCGTCTGCCAAGGCCAAGCTGGACATCACGGTGGATGACGACGAATGAAGCTGACGGCCAAACCGGGGAAGGGGGAGAAGATCCACCTGTCTCTGGACGGCGAGTACATCGCCACCGTGAATGCGGACTACTGGTTCTCCTGCGGCATCCGCAGCGGGGAGGACGTCTCCCCGGAACAGCTGGAAGAGCTTCTGACGGAGAGCTCCCGCCGGAAGATGATGAACAAGGCGCTGGACCTGCTCTCCCTGCGGGACTACTCCCGAAAGGAGCTGTCGGACAAACTGGTCACGAAGGCCCTGGAACAGCGGGACCGGAAGGACCGGGACCTGCAGCAGATCAAGGCGCAGGCCGCCGACATCTGCGACCGGCTGGAGGAACTGGGGCTGCTCGATGAAGAGCGATTCGCCCGCACGTACGCGGAAGAACTGCTCCGCCGCAAACACCTCAGCAAGAACGGCCTGAAGACCGCGCTCATCCGCAAGGGCGTGGCGCGGGACATCCTCGAACAGGTGCTGGAGGAGGTGGAGGTGGACCCGGAAGCACAGATCCGGGAACTCCTTTCCACAAAGTTCAAAACCAGAGATCTGACCGACGAAAAACAGAAGGCCCGCACGGTGAACGCCCTGCTCCGACTGGGCTACACGTACGCAGACATCCGTTCGGTCATCGACCTGTCGGAAGAAAAATAAACACCGCCGCCCCGAGCATTTCGGGGCGGTTTTCCTGTTTTCCGAAGATTGTCATGAAAAAAACGCTTGTATATTGTGAAAATCGTTCTATAATGTTTATGAAAAAAATTTGAAGGGG
>JAGACE010000073.1 GCA_017614275.1 Clostridia bacterium
GAACCGCTGCGGCCACGGCCCGGCGTGGTCCAATTCGCTGTTCGAAAACAACGCCGAGTTCAGCCTGGGCATGGCCCTGTCCGTGCGCCAGCAGCGCGAGGCACAGAAAAACCGCGTCGAGGCGTACCGGGCGGCCTGCGCGGACGAAGCCGTGAATACCGCCATCGACAGGTGGCTTGCGACCTACGACGACTTCGACGCCTCCGCGCCCGCCAGCCGCGCGCTGGTCGAGGCGCTCGGCGGCCTGGATGACGACCGGGCGAAGGACATCCTGCGCCATGCCGACCAGCTGGCGAAAAAAACCTTCTGGATGTTCGGCGGCGACGGCTGGGCCTACGACATCGGCTTCGGCGGCCTGGACCACGTCCTCGCCAGCGGCGAAGACGTCAACGTCCTCATCGTCGACACCGAAGTCTACTCGAACACCGGCGGTCAGTCCTCCAAGGCGACGCCGCTCGGCGCGGTCGCGCAGTTCGCGGCCTCCGGCAAAAAGCGCCCGAAGAAGGACCTCGGCGGCATGCTCATGACCTACGGCAACGTCTATGTGGCCCAGGTCAACATGGGCGCCGACAACGCGCAGCTCGTCAAGGCGATGAAAGAGGCGGCGGCCTTCAACGGCCCCTCCGTCATCGTGGCCTACGCGCCCTGCCTGTCCCACGGCATCAAGCTCGGGATGGCGAAGGTGCAGGACGAGATGAAGCGCGCCACCGACGCCGGCTACTGGAACCTGTACCGGTACGATCCGACGCAGGAGCCCGCCTTCCACCTCGACTCCAAGGAGCCGAGCATGGACTACGAGGAGTTCCTGGACGGCGAAGTCCGCTACGCGTCCCTGAAGCGAACGTTCCCGGACAACGCGAAGGAGCTGTTCGAAGAGGGCGCGCGCCTCGCGGCGAAGCGCTACGAGAAGCTCAAGAACCACGAGTAAACACAGGCAAAGATCGGGCACACCCAACAGGGAACGCCCGGTTCGCAAAAGACCTCCGGGAGACCGGAGGCCTTTTTATATCTGACAGAAGGCTCTGTATGGGAATTCCATATGCATCGACACGGGTTCTGCGATATAATTGGAATGTGAGTAAGACAGAAAGAAGGCTGGTCTATGTTTCGGGATATGCGGCGCTTCAAGCAGGCGCTGAGCAGGGAAGAGTGCATCGCTGTATTGAAGGAAGAGAAGCGCGCGACGTTCGCGGTCCACGGGGAGGACGGCTATCCGTACGCCCTGCCCGTCAACTATCTGTATGACGAGACGGACGGCTGCATCTACTTCCACTGCGCGAAGGAGGGCCACAAGCTGGACGCTGTCAAGGCGGACGACCGGGTCTGCTTCACGGTGTGGCAGGAGGGGCCGCAGGAACCGGGCGAGTGGTGGTACCACATGAAGAGCGTCATCTGCTTCGGCCGCGCCGAGGTCATGGAGGACGGGCCGGAGAAACTGGAAAAGGCCCACGCGTTCGGCGCCAGGTACTTCCCGACCGCCGCGCTGCTGGACGAAGAACTCGCGCACTCGTACGACCGCGTGAACATGATCCGCATCCGGGTCGACCACATGACCGGCAAACGCGTCAAAGAAAACTGAGCGAGGAGGACAACGATGGATCCCAACATCATCAAGAGAAACGAACTGCTGGCACAGACCGTCATCAAGGGGCTCGAGAGCCGCAACATGACGGGGTACTACGCCGCGAACAAAGAGGAGGCGCTGAAGAAAGCGCTGGAGCTGATCCCGGAGGGGAGCTCCGTGACCATGGGCGGGGCGATGAGCGCTCATGAGATCGGCCTGGTCGAGGCCCTGCACACCGACGCCTACACGTTCCTCGACCGGGACAAGATGGAACCCCGGGAGGCGCTGCTCGCGGGCTATGACGCCGACGTCTTCCTGACGAGCGCCAACGCCATGACGAACGACGGCATCCTGGTGAACATCGACGGCAACGCGAACCGCGTGTCGTACATCGCCAACGGGCCGAAGAAGGTCGTGGTCATCGTCGGCATGAACAAGGTCTGCGACGACATCGACGGGGCGATGAAACGGGCGCGCAACGTGGCGGCTCCCATCAACGCTCAGCGCTTCGGGCTGTCCACGCCCTGCTCGAAGACGGGCGCCTGCGCGAACTGCAAATCGCCCGACACCATCTGCTGCCAGTTCCTGATCACCCGGTACTCCCGGCACAGGGACCGCATCCATGTCATCCTCGTCAACGACAATTTAGGCTTCTGATCGAACACAAAAAAGACCTCCCAAACGGGAGGTCTTTCTTTTTGCATTCTCAGCAGGTGATGACCAGATGCTGTTCCGCCATGTCGTTGTAGACCCGGCAGTCCCGGTCCGAGACGTCGTAGACGTGCACGATGCCCGTCAGCAGGTCGCCCGGGTCGAAGTCCGCGATGATGTCGGGGGAGGACTCCAGCTTCTCGGGGGCGTAGCAGAGCGTCTTGTTGTGGTGGAAGACCGCGGTGTACAGGATCTTCGACTCCACCAGGTCCTGGAAGATGTGGCTCCCGAAGGACAGCTCCGGGTTGTAGCCGACCTTGGCCTCCTCGGCCTCGCAGATGATGTCGAAGGCGCTGATGTCGGAGAACGCGGTCGGGACCCCGAGTTCGGGGGAGGACGTGCCGACGCGGCCCGGGACGATCAGCATCATGTGCTTCTCCCGGTCGCGGTAATACCAGTTGATCTTCCCGATCAGCTTCGCCACCTGGTCTTTTTCCTTGTGCGGCAGGTTGTAGTACCCGAGCGGGTCGACCAGCACGATCGTGTCGAGCGTGGTGGTCTTGCACATGCCCATGGAGGCGCCGCGGCTCTCCAGCAGGATCCGGTCTTTCTCCAGGTCCGGCGGGATGACGGTCCCGCTCTCGCCCTTGAGGACCTGCAGGGGACGGCACTGCAGCAAATCGACGGAGTACTCTCCGTTCTCGGAGATGTTGATGGTGAACTCGGTGTCCACCGGGTAGTCGTATTCCTCCTGGATGCAGCGGAGCATGCGCTTCATCTGCTCCATGAGGACCGTGTTCGACACGAGGCCCTTGCAGGAGATGAAGGTCACCGGGCGGAACCGGCCCGTCTCCCGCAGACGGCTCTCCGCGTCGAAGTCGTGCTCTAACAAAATGTTCTGCAGATAGCGGGGGAGGTCCGGCTCGATCTCCTTCAGGGAGAGCTGTTTGAGCGTCTGCTCCGACATGTCGATGACTTCCGCCTTCCCCTGGGAGAACTTGTGCTTGTCCGCGGAGGAGGAGTAGGAGGTCTTCTCCGGGTGGTCCAGGTTGACGATGCGCGGGTAGGAGCCCTCGGTGCGGTCCACGGCGGAGGTGCCGAGGCCCATGACCAGGCGCAGCATGCCCGCGGTCGGGTCGGTGTCTTTCATGACCCGGTAGGGGCTGTACGAATAGCCGACGCCGGCGGCGCAGGGCATGTAACGGTTGCCGTAATAGGAACCGGAGACTCTCTGGATGAGCAGGGCCATCTGTTCGTCGCGCCGGTCCAGACCGCGCCGTTTCCGGTAGTCGAGAGCGGAGAGGCTCATGGAGCTGGCATAGACGACTTTGATGGCGTGTTCGAATTCGGCGAGGCGTTTCTCCAGCGTCCCGCGATTGACACAGAAGACGGACTCATACTTCCCGGCGAAGGCGTTGCCGAAGCCGTCTTCGAGGATACTGCTGGAGCGGATGATGTACGGGTCCTGGCCGTAGTACTCGATGATCCGGACGAACTGCTCGCGCATCGCCTCCGAGAACGTGCCGCCCATCAGCCCGGCGGCGAACTCTTCCGCCAGGGTGAAGAACCCCTCATCGGTCCGCTGACGGATCCGCAGGTCCCACAGGTCGTTGTCCACGATGTAGGTGTAGTACAGGTCCGAACCGACGTAGAAGGAGTCGTGCGGCTCCAGGATCTCGTCGATGTCCGGCTCCCGGTTCTCGATGATCTTCCGGGCCAGCAGCATGCCGCAGGCCTTGCCGCCGATCATCCCGGTGCCGATCATGTGGTCCCGGATGGCAAAATAGTCCTCCGGCGCGAAGTGGTCCTTGACCATCCGCTGCATGTTCTTGTCGCGGGTCATCATGACCTCGCAGATGTTGTCGCATTCCTTCGTCACGTCGAGGCCGTTCTCATGGAGCAGCTTGACGCGGTTGAAGTCCCGGTCCCAGGAGTCGATGTACTGCTCTTCCGAGGCCCGCTGCGCCTGCCCGAGGGACTGGTAGAACCGGCTGGACTGGACGCCGTCCAGGATGGGGCGGAAGGCGCCGGTCTCCGGCTCGTAGGTGTGGGGGAGGAACATGGTGTCCGAGTTGCGGTTCCACACCTTGCCTGGCCGGACGTAGACGTTCTTCCTGTCGGAATAGACGTCGAAGAACAGCTGGGTGGTGTCCAGGATCTTGTTGATCGCGTGGACCGAGTGCTTGCCCCGGATGATCGGGAAGAACGCGACGGTGTCCAGGATGAACAGGAAGGGACAGGTCACCCGGAAAAAGTTCCCCATCATCAGGTCGGTGGCCCAGGCGGTCTGGAGCTCGGACAGACAGTCGAAGACGTAAAACGCGTCTTTGCCCTCCTGCTCGATGTAGTTGTGGATGGCGACCGTGAACTTCTCGAATTTATGGGTCAGAGGGACTTCGATCGTCTTGACCTCAGGGCAGTCTTCGATGAGCGGCTCGTGGCTGGCGAACCGGAAGTAGATGATGTTTCGCCGGTCTTCGATGGCCTGCCGGACGTAGGGCTCCATGAACAGCCGGAACTGGTCCAGGTCGGACACACGCCACACGACATTGTCACCGAGCCGGATGTAGTCCAGCGCGGTGTCCATCTCAGGGATCCCGCTTTTGACGGGTTCAAATGCGGCCATGGGGTTTCCTCCTTCAAAAAGAAAAAGGCGTTCCATCTCTGTGAGATGAAACGCCGTTGCTTCATATCTGGTTCGTGTCTATCTTAGCATCGTTCGGCACGGAATGCAAGGGAGCCGCGCGCCGCCGGCCGGCACAGACGGAAGTTTGAACGAAAAAATAAAATAAAAAGTAAATAAAATCATTATATATGCCCCTGCCCCCCTTGAAATTAAGTGGGTCTTTACATATAATGAACTTTGGACATTTTTTGATGCAATTGTACAATTATTTTGGACATTTCGAATAATTGTACAATTGCAAAGCAAGAAGTCTGAAAGGAGATTTTTAATGAACGAATATTTCCCGAAACTCTTTGAGCCCTTCAACATCGGCACATGTGAGGTCCCGAACCGCATCACGCTGGTCCCCATGCTGCTGGAAGTGGCGGAGCTCGACGGCACGGCCGGCGACCGTTGCATCGAGTACTACACCGAGCGCGCCAAGGGCGGCGTTGGCCTCATCCAGACCGAGGTCACCCGTATCAGCGACTGGACCGGTTGTACCGGCCCGAGACAGCTGTCAGTCACTTCTGACCGCTGCATCCCCGGCCTGACGAAACTGGCCGATTCCGTCCACAAAGAAGGCTCCAAGATCTTCGTGCAGCTGCATCACCCGGGTCGTCAGACCTATCAGCTGATCGTCATGGTCTGGAAACTGTCCGACGTCGTCGGCCGTCGCTGGGACGGCTGGTGGAAGCTCTTCTTCGGTATGACGAAGTATTTCGATTACTTTGAGAAGCCCTTCCTCCACAAGATCTATCCCCGCACGGTCTCCGCTTCCGGCGGGATCCCGGCAAACCTCTGCTGCTCCCCCATCGACGAGACCCAGAAGGTCCGTGCTCTGACCAAGTGGGAGATCCAGAAACTGGAAGATGAATTCGCACAGGGCGCCCTGCGCTGCAAGAAGGCCGGCATCGACGGCGTTCAGCTGCACTGCTCTCACGGTTATTTCCTGCAGCAGTTCATCTCCCCGTATACCAACCATCGTGAAGATGAATACGGCGGATCTCTGGACAACCGTCTCCGCATCGTCAAGAACATCATCGACAAGATCCACAAGCTCTGCGGACCCGATTATCCCATTTCCGCACGTCTCACCGCGGACGAGTACTATCGTCTGTTCGGCTATGATGTCGGTTACACCCTCGAAGAAGGCGTGGAGATCGCCAAGAAACTGGAAAGCTACGGCATCCAGCATCTCGAACTGTCCGCCGGTACCTACGACTGCATGAACGCATGGTGCGAACCGACGTCCTTCGACCTCGGCTGGCGGAAAGACAACGGTAAGGCCATCAAAGAGGCCGTCAACATCCCGGTCGGCCACACCGGCGTCATCCGTACTCCGGAACAGGC
>JAGACE010000074.1 GCA_017614275.1 Clostridia bacterium
CCCGTATAAGAAAGAACTGTGGGTCGGAACGAAAGACTACGAAGAAGCGATGTCACGCGCAGAATGAGAAAAACGCTCCCCGCAATGCGGGGAGCGCATCTGTGTGTGTCATACCCGGTTTCGTTGGTTGAACAACGACATCGCTTTTCCGAGGAACGCGCGTTTCCGGGCGGCAGCGTGTCGCCCGCGGCCGTTGCTGCCGGCAGCTGCTTTTTTGCCATCCAGAACGTCTTCCAGCTGCGGGAAGAGGTCGATCGCGTTGTCGGTGAACATCGCCTGCTTCTCTTTCGCGGTCAACTTATCCGTGTGCTCCAGCATGCCGGCGAGGGCCACGCACGCAAAACTCGGGGTGTACGGGCAGTCGGATCCGTACAGGAAGTGAGATGTCGGGATGTCGAGTTTCATGCAGGCGAGCTGCTTCGGCTCCGAGAACCCGGCGCAGTCGAAGTAGCAGTTTTGAAGCGCACCGAAATAGTCCAGGTTGTTTGTGTTGTGCATCTTGAGTTTTGCCTGGACCGCAAAGGATGCAAAGCGATCGGACAGGATCGTCATGAACGAGGACCCGTGCGGCCAGATCCAGCGGATGTTCGGGTAATTGACGAACGTGTCATGCCAGACCATGTTGGTGAAGGCACGAGTCGTGTCCATGAGGAAGTCCATGATGGGAATGGGCATGTCCTGTACCGCATCGCCGGGCAGGACAGCCGGCATGGCCGGATGGACACAGACCACAGCATGCCGTTTATCCAGCGCTTTCATGAGCGGCTCCAGCTTTTCCGAACCGAGGTAGAGGCCGTCATAGTTGGTCATGACGCCGATGCCGAAGACGCCGGGCCTGTTCAGGTATTCTTCTGCGAATGCACAGGCGTTGTCGACATCCGGGAGCGGAAGCGTCGCGAACAGACCCAACCGGTTCGAGTGGTCCGCGATGAGGTCCAGCGCCTCGTCATTCATCCGGCGAACATAGTCGAGCCGCTCCTCCGGACGGCAGTGGATCATGTGAGGGGAAGAGACGGACATGACCGAAAACGCGACACCGAGGTCATCCATCAGGCGAAGATGGCTTTTGACGTTCCACTCCGGGGTCGGGAAGTTGTCGGGGTTTGGTCCTTCATACTTGTCGAGGTATTCGACATAGGCGGGCGTCAGAAGGTGTGCATGTACGTCGACTTTTTTGTTATAATCCATAGAGAAACTCCTTTCGATACAGGCGATCCGTGCGCTCTTTTCTTCATTCATAGCACGAAGAGCGGGGCCGCGCCAAGCATTGGAGAAGAAGTGGAACACAGGAGGCGGCATATGTACCACATCAAAGACGACAAGCGGGCACAGGGTTCCGCAGACCTTCTGACCGAAGCCCTGAAACGACTCATGCTGGCAAAAGAGCCCCGTCCGCTGACGATCGCACTGCTCTGCCGGGAAGCCGGGATCTCCCGCACGACGTTCTACCGTCTCTTCGACACGCCGGACGATGTGATCCGTTTCGTGCTGGACCGCAGGTTCCGGGATCTGTTTCAGGATTACGCCGAACAGATCGCCCGCGCGAAAGAGAGCGGTGCTTCGGTCCCCTCTCCGACGCGCCGGTATGCGGAAGCCTTTCTGGAACAGGCACCCGGCATCGCCGGACTCATCCGGAACGGAAAACTGCCGCTTCTGCAGGAGTGTCACAAAAAGGCGATGCGAGACTTTGCCCCGGCGTTGTTCCCGGACATGGATCCGACCTCGGATGAGTTCGTCTTTTTTGTCGATATGCGGACGGCCGTCCTGACCGGGGCCGTCACCGCATGGGTCGAGACCGGACAGCGCGCGACCGTCGAAGAGGTGGAACGCTATGCGGCACGCCAACTGAAATATCTGATCGATGAATAAACAAAAAGGCTGTGCCCTTCGGGCGCAGCCTTTGCTATTATCGGGAGGAACTCAGTCATCAAACAGGACCCGGTTCCCCGCATAGACCATTTCCGCTGTCGCTCTGGCGACTTCGTCGATGCTCTCCTTCCCGTCGGTAATCCAGTAGAACACCGCCGACGTCATGCCGGAGCTGATGAAGTGGAAGTACAGGTCATACTTCTCCTTGTCCGCCCCGGGGAAGACCTGGTCCCAGGAGGAGTAGCAGAAGTCTCGGAGCAGGGCATAGACCCCGTCGGTCAGCTCCCGGTAGGACTTGTTGTTGGAGAGGGTGTGGAACACCTCCCGGTTCTGGTCCGCGTAGTCGAACATGTCATAGATGAGCGGCACGATGGACTCTTTCATCTCTTCCAGCGGATGCCGGACCATGCGGGCATGGATCTCCTCGAACACGGTGTGCTCCAGGTCGTCCTTCAGTTCGTAGATGTCGTGGTAATAAAGATAAAAGGTGCTGCGGTTGTGGCCGGTGAACCCGGTGAGGTCCGCGATCGTCACCTTGTTGATTGGTTTCTCCTGCAGAAAGTGCAGCAGCGCCATGCGGAACGCCTGCTTCGTCTGCCGGACACGGTCTTCCTGTTTCATACGCCCACCTTCTTACACACATCGTTCAAAACACAGCGCTCGCAGTGGGCTTTCCGGGCGGTGCAGGTGGCTCGGCCGTGGAGCACACAGCGGTGGCAGAAATTGTTGGATTCCTCCGGCGGGAGGAGCTTGCGCAGGGCGAATTCCACCTTCTTCGGATCCTTCGTGTCCACGAGGCCGATGCGGTTCGCGATGCGGATGAGGTGGGTATCCGTGACGACGGCGCCGGGCATGCCGTAGATGTCGCCGGCCACCAGGTTCGCGGTCTTGCGGCCGACGCCCTGCAGGGACGTCAGTTCCTCGATGGTGGAGGGCACCTTGCCGTCGAACCCGTCGAGCAGCTGGTTTGCCATGATGACCAGATCCCGCGCCTTGGTTCGGAAGAAGCCCGTAGAGCGGATGAGTTCCTCCACGTCTTCCACGTCGGCGGCCGCCATCTCCACCGGGGTCGGGTACTTCGCGAACAGCGCCGGGGTCACCAGGTTCACCCGGGCGTCCGTGCACTGGGCGGACAGGCGCACCGCCACCAGCAGCTGGTAGGGGTCTTCATAGGTCAGGGAGCAGAGTTCGTCCGGGAACTCCTGCTTCAGCAGTTCCACACAGGCGACGGCCCGTTCTTTTTTCGTCATGACAAGGTCTCCTTAGATGAGATGGATGAGGTGCGCCAGTTCCAGCACCACGAACCAGGCGGGCACGTGGACGATGTACACCAGCAGCGCGTGCCGGCCCAGCCAGTTGATCGGCCGTCCGAGGCGGCTCTTGTAAGCGAACTCCGGCACATGGCCTTCCCGGATATAAATACCGAAGTAACAGCCCGCCAGGAACAGGAACATCCAGGGCAGGAGCGGGAAGTAATCCGCGGACCAGAAGGTCGCGGTGTGGATGCCGAGCGGGAAGGTCCAGAAGTGGGTGTACCACTCGGCCGGCAGGGTCTTGACCAGTTCGCCGGGGAAGCCGATCTGTCCGGCCTCCACGAAGCGGGTGACATACCAGAGGACCAGCATCAGATAGGCGCCCGCGGCGGGCGGCAGCCAGTCCAGCACCCGGTGGGCCAGGGCGAAGAACAGGATGCAGACGGCCAGCAGGTCCAGGATGCCGAACCAGATCTCCGTGCCGGAGAAGTCGAAGCCCAGAGGCTTCAGGCGCGGAAGGCCTAAGATGGTGATGAGGTTGATCGCCAGGGCCACCGCCAGCAGCTTCAGGCCGCGGTCCCGGTTGCTGTGGGACAGCCGGCAGGAGATGCCGCAGAGCAGGATGAACGTGCCGGCGAAGAAGGGCTGGACCGGGCGGAAAAAGTCATAGGCCTGCCCGCCGGCGACCACTCCGAAGGAGGAGAAGGCCAGCAGGAAGCCGTGGTAGAAGATCATGCAGAGGACACAGAAGCCTCTGAGGTCGTCCATCAGACCGATTCGGTTTTTCGCGGCGGGCTTTTTCACCGCCTTGCTCTCAGCCATGGGATCACCGTTGAAGATTATACCAAAAGAGATATAATGGAACAAGAACTCTCACGCGAAAGGAGGCGGTCCGAATGCCGCGCTTTCAGGCGGTCCTGTTCGACTGGGACGGCACCATGGCGGACACCGCGCCCGGCGTCTTCGCCAGCGTCCGCTACGCCCTCGAACAGTTCGGCATCCCCGACAAACCGGACGAGGAGCTGGCGTACTTCATCGGCCCGCCCCTCTATGACGGGTTCGAGACCGTCTTCGGCGTCTCGCCGGAGGAGGCGATCGAACTCACGGACACATACCGCGTCTATTACCGGGACCGGGGCATCTTCGAGTGCACGGTCTACGACGGCCTGGGCGATCTGCTTCGCGCGCTGAACGCCGACGGCGTGAAGACCGCCGTGGTCTCCTCCAAACCCAAGGTGTTCCTCGACCGGCTGGTCGAGCATCTGGGGCTCGCCGACGCCTTTGACGCGGTCGTCGGGCCCGCTCTGGACAACCACGTCTCCGACAAGTCCGTCCTGGTCCGGCAGGCGCTGGAGGAACTCGATGTCCCGGCGGAAGCCGCCGCCATGGTGGGAGACCGCCACTTCGACATGGAGGGCGCCAAAAAGACCGGCGTCTTCGCGATCGGCATCCTGTTCGGGTACGGCACGGAAGAGGAGCTGTGTCGGTCCGGCGCCGACACCATCTGTGAGCAGGTCGTCGATCTGAAGGGTTTCCTCCTGGACCGCTGAGTCCCGGCGGCACGCTTCGGAAAAGTCTTTTGGGAACATTTAAATACTTATTGACTTGACAATATACATAAGTTATAATAACTCTCGCTTGATTGCACATGGCGGCGTAGCTCAGTTGGCTAGAGCAACCGGTTCATACC
>JAGACE010000075.1 GCA_017614275.1 Clostridia bacterium
GACCGGGCCGCCCACGGTCTCCTCATACGGGTAGTAGAAGTCCCGGTCTCCCTCGAAGCGGTCGAGGTCGAAGGCATAGAACACCACCGGCTTGCGGAGCAGCGCGTTGTTCATGCAGATAGACGAGTAGTCCGTGATGAGCACGTCGGACAGGACGGTCAGTTCGTCGGAGTCCGGGTAGTCGGTCAGATCCAGGACCCCACTCTTTTGCTCTGTGAGGGCCTGCAGGGCGGCTCTCCCCTGACTGTCATTCGGGTGCAGCCGGATCAGCAGGACGGCTTCCCGGCCCGCTCCGGCGGACGCGGCGCGCAGCAGGGCGTCCGTGTCCAGATGGTCGAGCAGCGCGGCGTCTTCCTTCGGGTCGTCCCGGAAGGTCGGGGCGTAGAGGATGAGGGATTTTCCCTCGCACTGCGGATACGCTTTGTCAAAGGCGGCCCGTTTGGCGGCCACCGCGGCCTCCCCCACGTTCTCTTCCCGGAAGAAGTAGTCCGAGACCGGGTTCCCGGTGGTCAGGACCTGATCCGCCCGGAGCCCGAAGGCGCTCATGTAGATCGGACGGATGCTCTCCGCGGAGCAGGTGACATACGACAGCGGCCTGTTCGCGCCCACTTCCTTCTCCCGCACGTCCGCGGGCTGCGGGATGTCCAGGCCGAACTTCTTGAAGGCGCCCTGGCCGTGCCAGACCTGCACGACGGTGGTGTCGTCGTTCTTCTTCACCCAGCCGAAGGGGAAGTAATTGTTGTTGAGGAAGATGTACCGGGCGCGGCCCATCCGGAACGCGTCCAAGGTCAGGAACTTCAGGGCTTCCGCCGTGGTGCGGAACAGGGCCTCCCGGTCGATGTGCAGGAGGTCCACGTCTTTCGACGCCAGCTCCCGCTCCACCTCGGCCAGCGCGCCGGAGCGCCCGCCGCGCAGCAGGTCGAACAGGACGACGCGCTTCTGTTTCACCGGCAGCCGCGCGCCCAAATTGAACAGGGCGGCCCACCAGCGGAACCCGTATTGTTTGATGAGCCCTTTGAGGGCGTCTAATACACTCATGTCATCCGTCCTCTTCTGCCGCGAAGGCCTCGGCGAACGCCAGGTCGGTCGGGTACGTGATCTTGATGTTCGTGACCGCGCCCGGCACCATGACGACCGGCTCGCCTTTCAGCAGGTAGATCTTGCAGCCGTCGGTCAGGACCGCTTCCTCCTCCGGCGTCAGGCTGTCCATGAGGGCCTTGAGCCGTAACGGACGGAAGCTCTGGGGCGTCTGCATTTGATACAGTCTGCTGCGGTCCGGGATGTCGGAGATGGCGGTGCCGTCCGCGCTCTCCACGACGGTGTCCGTGGAGGGGATGCAGGTCCCGCAGGCGCCGTACTCTCTGACCGCCGCGATGTTGTCGTCGATCATCTTCTGCGTCAGGAACGGCCGGACCGCGTCATGGGTGACGAAGACGGAGTCGTCATCCAGCTCGAAGTGCTCTTCGAGGTAGTCGATGGCGCCCCGCAGCGTGTCGTTCCGTGTGGCGCCTCCCGCGAGGACGACGACCGGTACATCGCCGCCGGACACGCCGGATCCCGCCAGCAGAGCCTCTGTCTCGGCGATCCACTCTTCCGGGACCAGGACCAGCACGCAGGCCAGATCGGCCCGGCAGGTGAATTTCTCCACCGAACGGACCAGGATGGGCTTTCCGCCCACCGACAGATACTGCTTCGGCCGGTCAGCTCCCATGCGGCTGCCGACGCCTCCGCCCAGCACGGCTGCGAATACCATAGTGTCATCTCCTTTTCTTATGAAAAAGAATACCACAAGAACACCATTTCGGCAAAAATGCCACCCGGGAACGGGTGGCATTTGGATCCGTTTTCTTATTTGACGTCCGGAAGCGCGTAGATGTCTTCGAGGATCTTGTCGAGCGTGCCGTAGTAGTAATCTTTGCCGATGAACATGCCGGCCCAGCCCTCGTGGTCCCAGTTGTGGGTCGGAAGGACGTTCCAGATACCGGGTTTGATGCCTTCGGTGGACTCGACCTGGACCTCGTCCACACCCTTCGGCGCGCCCATGGAAGGCACGTTGACGATGCCGTCGTTGGGCAGCCAGGACTTGTCGACCACAGTGTCCTTCTTCGTGTAGTTGCCCATGATCCAGCCGGTGAGCATGAACAGCGGGAAGATATGCTTGTCCGGGGTCTCCGTGCCGAATTTGTTCGTATGGGTCCCGCGGGCAGGGTGGGCGATGTAATAGGTCTTCGGGTTGGCTTTCCAGCCCTCCAGCATGGCGTCGGAGACCGACGGTTTCATCTCGTACCAGATGTTGCCGCCGTCATAGGCTTCCGCGTAGGCTTTGACGCCCGCCTTTTTCAGGTCCATGTTGCGGCCGAGCGCCTTGCTCGTGCAGGTGGCCGGATCTTCCATGGCGCCCCACGGGTCGAAGTAGAGGTCGTAGACTTTGTTCAGCGCGTCGCCGGCAAAGCCGCCTGCCGTCATCAGGACCTTGGAGATGGTGTGCAGGAGTTTGTCTCCCGCGAAGACGGTGGCGGAGGTGCCGCGGTTGGTGGCGGAGAGAGTGGAGACGGAATGGAGCAGATCGCCCTTGCCGCCCTTGAAGAAATCGGAGACTTCGTCGGCCGGAGTGGCTTCGAGTTCTTCCTTGCAGCCCTCGGTCATGATCCAGGAGAACATGGTGACGGTGGGGCCGCCGAAGGAGTGGCCGATGAGGTTGATCTTCGCGTGGTCGCCGGGCGTCCCGAGATCCGGAACGACGCCGGGATAGGTCCGACCGAACCGCTTGGTGCCGTGCTTCTGGGAATGATAGACGCCGTAGTCGACGGTGCCGCCGAAGATGTAGGCGTACAGTTCACAGGAGCGCTCCCACATGCCGGTGAAGGGGCCGACGGA
>JAGACE010000009.1 GCA_017614275.1 Clostridia bacterium
CACCACGTTGGCGGCGGTCTCATCGTCCGAGCGGCCCAGAAGGACCTGCCAGACGTCCGACAGCGCCACATGGCTGCTTCCGATGCAGAGGTTCAGCAGGAACAGGAGGAGCATCAGCACCGCCATCCCGGAGAACGCAAAGACACTTCGTCTGGACAGCTTCACAGAATTCCTCCTTTCCAAGAAATGTCTTCGATGGATTCGAAAAAAGCTTTCGTCCCGGCACCTGCCATCCCGAACCGCGCGCCCCGCAGCCGAAGCTGCTCCGGGCTTTCCCCCAGGCACCGATCCGAAACTTTTTTCTCATTGCAATTTGAACAGATACGTCAGTTTTTCGTCGTTCCCGGCGAACACGTTGTGCAGGTCCCGGACGAAGGTGCCCTGCCCCATGGAGTGCTGGTAGAGGTCCGCCGTGGTGCACCAGACGTTGCCGTTTTTGACGGCTTTGCAGTCCTTCAGCACCGGGGCGTCGGCCAGCAGTTTTTTCAGGGACGTCTGTTCGCCGCCGATCGTACTGTTATAGATGAGGATGTCCGCCGTTTTGGCGGTCGTGTAGAACTCCTCCATGGAGATGACCTGGGTGGCGCGGGCGGAGTCGTCGTCCTTGCCGAGGTCCGCGAACACATAGGTGCCGCCGGCCAGTTCGATCATGGAGGTGATGTAGTCGTTCGCCCGCCGCACACTGACGGTCTCGTTGGCGCGCAGGCTGAAATAGGCCACCGTCGGCGATGCATCGTCGGAAGCCTCTGCCTCCGCGTCCTCCAGCGCCAGGAATTCTTTTTCCTGCGCCCGGAAAGCCTTTTGCGCGGCCTTTTCTTTGCCGGTCAGAAGCCCGTAGACTTTGATCCACTCCATCCGCCCCTGCGGGGTGCCCTCCCGGCTGGCCAGGTCGATGAAGACCGGGATGCCGAGGGACTCGATGGTCTTGATGATCTCCGGCGTGTGGTAGATCATGGTGTTCTCCACCGCCAGCTTGCAGCCTTCCGATTTCAGCAGTTCATAGTCCGGCGTGGAATACTTCCCGGCGTACAGGATGGACCCGTCCTCCATGGACAGCCCCGCGTCCTCGATGTCCCAGGCGGAGGCCTTCAGAGAGGAGAACCGGATGCTGTCGATGGCGCCGCAGCTGTCGAAGTAGTCCATGCTGGCCGACGCCGCCAGATAGACGTCGGCGATCGGCGCCTTCAGGACGGTGACGTCCTCCGGGAGGTCTTTTAAAGCGGCTTCGGGCACATCGCCCCGGTCCACCAGGTATCTGCGGTCGTCCGATACCGTGATCAGGCAGCCGCCCTCGTTGAAATAGTCCACCGCGAACTCCTCCGCGTAGGTCAGATCCATGGAATCCTTGTAGGTCAGCGCGTCGGAGACGGCGCAGCGTTTCTGCGGATCCTGTTCCGGGCCGCCGTCATTTTTGTCGGACGAGGAACAGCCCGCAAGAGAGAAGAGCAGGGCGATCAGGAGACTGATCGCCCAAAGGTTCTTGTGTTTCATGATTTCCAGAAATAGTATGTCATGGCGCCGCCCGCGATCAGCATCAGGCCGACCGCGCCCATCAGGACCCACAGCTTCGCGCTGGTGGCCTTGATGCTCGAGGAGTCGAAGGTCAGTTCGTATTCGATCTCATGCGGTTTGCTCATGGCCGTGGTGTCGGCGATGACCTTCATTGGGGCGTCCATCTTGGTGATCGGGATCTGGAACGCCGAGTTCTCGTCGGTCCGATACGGGAGGATCTTCTCCCCGTCCACGATCATGTAGTCATATTTGTTGCTGCTCCAGATGATGACCGCATACGCCTTGCCGTCCTGAACGATCAGGTTCGTCGGCGAGGTGATGCTGGCCCGCCCGGTGCCTCCGGTCATGGAGACGTCGATGTAATACGTGCCGTTGCGCTTGTCGATCTTCATCGGCTCCGCCTTGGCGGAGGACTCGGTCTCTTCGTTTTTGAGCGCTTCGACGCGTTTTTCCCGGGCGGCTTTTTCCAGAGCCTCATAGTCTGGGAGTTCCACTTTCACCGCGCCCTTCGGCAGGCTGTCCGCCCGCACGAGCAGGGTCCGGTCGTACCATTTTTCCTTGTTCTTGCTGAACGCGGCGCAGGCGAACCCGTCGTCCAGCGCCTTCACCGGAACGGAGAACACATAGTTCCCGTCTGCGTCCTCGGTGGGGGCGATGTACTTCGAGACGTCATTGAGCTTGGCCGCCTCTTTCGCGGTGCCCGCGTAGAGGTACGGATAAGAGGTGCTGTTCAGGGTCATGTCGACGGTCATGGCGTCGTCGGTGACGTTCAGCTCCGCCTTGGCGATGCGGAACATGGAGGAGCTGGACTCCATCCGGACCTCATAGGTGCCGTTCTCGACATCCTTGGGCGCGATGGGCTCCATCCCTTCCACGCCGACCTCTTCCACGGTCGTCATGTCCGACGAGGACGCGACCTGGTCGTAGGTGGTGGCAAAGCACAGGGACACGCTGAAGACCGCGATCAGAAGGAACGCGACCAGGGTCCCGAACAGTCTGCGATTACTCATACCTCTCTCCCCTTTGATGGCAAAATGGAATGCTTACAGCAGCGCGGAGACGTGCTGGACATAGATCTGCTGGATGGCTTCGTTCTGGCCGAGACCTTCCAGGACGGGGACGACTTCGAAGCCTTCTTTCTCCAGAAGGGACTTCCAGGAATCGTCTTCATCGCCCGCCATGTCGTTGTTGGCGTGGTCACCGGCAACGACCATCAGCGGATGCAGGACGACACGCTTGTAGCTGCCGGCCTTGGCAAAGGCGATGACATCGTCGATGGACGGTTCCGCTTCCACGGTGCCGATGACGAAGTTCTTGTAACCCGCGGCAGTGATCTTTTCCTGCAGCTTGGCATAGACGCCGTTGGAGTCGGCCTCGGTGCCGTGGCCCATGAACGCGATGGCGGTCTCGCCGTCGTCATAGTCCTTCATATCTTCGGTGATGGCCTTGATGACGGCCTCATAGTCGCTGTCAGAGGTCAGCAGGGGCTCGCCGAGCTTGATGCTGTCGAACTGATCGCTGTACTTCTCGAGTTCTTCTTTCAGGTCGGTATATTCATAGCCGTTCATCAGATGCGTCGGCTGGACGATCAGGTTCTTGACGCCGTCGGCCACAGCGCGGTCAAGCGCTTCGGTGACGTTGTCGATGTCGACGTTGTCGCGCTCCGCCAGTTTGTCGATGATGATCTGGCTGGTGAACGCGCGGCGGACCTCATAGTTCGGGAACGCTTTGGCGATGGCGCTCTCGATGCCGCCGATGGTCTTCACGCGGCTGTCGTTGAAGCTGGTGCCGAAGCTGACGACCATGATGACGGTCTCCGGATTCTCCTGCTTGTTGTACACGGTGACGTCCTCCACCTTCGCGGTCTCGCCGGACTCCGCCGTCTGGGCGGCTTCTTCCGTGACCTTTTCTGTTCCGGTCGTCTGTTTGTTGCAGGCGGTCATGAAAGCCGCGATCAGGCCGAGCGCCAGCAGCAGACTGAGGATCTTCTTCAAGTTTGACATGTTTTCCCTCTCCTTTTGATAATGAAGATTCGCCACAAAAAAAGACCGCAGGGCGGTCCGTTCCCATGGTGACATGGTTTCCGGCCTGTGGACCGCAGGACCGGTCAACATCACTCCCCGGCAGGTCTCCTGACTTCGATCGACGCCCGACTTCTCTTCCCGGTTTTCCAGTGATCCTGAAGACGGGCTCCCTGACACAGTGACGGCATCGTTCCGGATTCGCACCGGATTCCCTTTTCACCTGACCCGCAGGTCAGACACCGCGGAGCTACAAACGTTGATATTCGATTAAAACGATTATAACAAAAAACTGCCCTATCGTAAACCGATGGGCAGTCAGTATTTTATTCCACGCCGTTCCAGCAGTACGTGCAGAGCGTGTTCGGATCCAGACCGACGGAGTCGATCATGTCATCCAGCCGATTGTACGCGAGGGAGTCGAAATCCAGCTGCTTGCGGATCATGTCGACCATGTGCGCGTACTGTTCGGTGTTCGGGTCCGCGTAACGGTCCAGGACCTCCCGTGCCACGTCTTCCCCTTCTTCCTTCCGGACCATCCGGCGGGCGATGAGTTCCAGTTCCGAAGTGGACCGGGAGAAGTTGAGGTATTTGCAGCCGAACATGATGGGCGGACAGGCCGCGCGGACATGGACCTCCGCGGCGCCGCTCTCCTTCAGGAATTCGGTCTTGTTGTGGAGCTGCGTGCCCCGGACGATGGAGTCGTCGATGAGCACCAGGCGCTGGTCCTCAATGAGTTCCGTGATGGGGATCAGTTTCATGCGGGCGATCATGTCGCGCTTCGACTGGATGGTCGGCATGAAGGACCGGGGCCAGGTGGGCGTGTACTTGATGAAGGGCCGCTTGAACGGGATGCCCGATTCATTCGCGTAACCGACCGCGTGGGGCGTCCCGGAATCCGGCACACCGGCCACCATGTCGGCGTCTTCGACGGTCAGACCGTCCCGGCGGGCCATGTGCTCGCCGCACTTGTAACGCATCGTCTCGACCGGCACGCCTTCATACTGAGAGGTCGGGTAACCGTAGTAGACCCAGAGGAAGGTGCAGATCTTCATTTTGGAACCCGGTTTGACGAGGACCGTCACCCCTTCCGGGGTCAGGACGTCGATCTCTCCGGGGCCGACGATGCGGTAGTCTTTGTATCCGAGGTTGAGGAAGGCGAAGGACTCGCTGGTGGCGATGTACCCGTCCTCTTTCCTGCCGATGAAGATGGGCGTTCTTCCCCAGCGGTCGCGGGCGGCGTAGATGCCTTTCGGCGTCATGAGGAGCAGGGACAGGGACCCGTCGATGCGCTCCTGGGCGTAGCGGATGCCGTCGATGAGGTTGTCCTGCTGGTTGATGAGGGCGGCCACCAGTTCGGTGGCGTTGATCGCTCCGCCGCTCATCTCCATGAAATGCGTGCCGGAGTTTTTGACGATCTCCTCCGTCAGTTCATCGATGTTGTTGATCTTGCCGACG
>JAGACE010000076.1 GCA_017614275.1 Clostridia bacterium
ATCATCTGCCTCAACAAACCCGAAGGCATCACGTCGTTCCAGGCGGTCCGGCAGCTGCGCGCCATCACCGGGGAGAAGAAGGCGGGCCACTGCGGCACGCTGGATCCTCTGGCCACGGGCGTTCTGCCCGTCATGCTCGGCGGCGCCACGCGGTTTCTGGAATACCTGCCGACCACGCCGAAGGCGTATCGGGCCGCCCTGAAACTGGGCGTTCGGACCGATACCCTGGACCGGACCGGGACCGTGCTGGAAGAGCGCGATGTCACCGTCTCCCGGGACGACCTTCTGGCGGCGCTGGACGGCTTCCGGGGCGATCAGCTCCAGGTGCCTCCGATGTATTCCGCCCTGAAAAAAGACGGCGTCCGTCTGTATGACCTTGCCCGCAAAGGGGAGGACGTCGCACGGGAGCCGAGACCGGTCTCAATATACAAGCTGGATCTCCTTCCGGACGGCGCCGACGGCACCGACCCCGCGGCAGGGGAGTACGTGCTGGACGTCTCCTGCTCCGGCGGGACTTATATCCGATCTCTGATCGACGATCTCGGGACCGCTCTGGGCTGCGCCGCGGTGATGACCGCTCTGCAGCGGACACAGGTCGGCGTGTTCTCTCTGGAGGACGCCGTGACCATCCCGGAGCTGGAAGCGGCGCGGGACAACGGGACGTTGCCGTCCCTGCTGCGCCCTCTCGACGAGACCATGACCTTCCTGGACGCCGTGACGGTGACCGATCCGCAGGCGGTCCGATTCCGCAACGGAGGCGCGCTGGCCCTGGACCGGCTCCCGCTCCGCAGCGGACCCTATCCGGAAGAGACCCTCTTCCGGGTCTATGACAAAGAACGACACTTCCTGGGCCTCGGGGCCGTTTCTCCGGAAGCGGAGGAACTGGCGGTCCGGCGGGTGTTTGTAAACAGGTGAACTTATGAACAGCGAGTTTCTGAAAAACGGAACAGTGGTCGCCCTCGGCAGCTTCGACGGCCTCCACCTCGGCCACATGGCGGTCATCAACAAGGCCATCGAACTGGCGGAGGAACTGGGGGCGGTCCCCTGCATCTGCACGTTTTCCGAGCATCCGCTCAAAGTGCTGACCGGCCGCCAGCCGCCGGCACTCTACACCGGAGAGGTGCGCAACGAGACGCTCCGCGAGACCGGAGCCAGAGTGATCGCTCTGGACTTCGCCTCGATCATGCACATGAGCCCGGAGGAGTTTTTCGAAGAGATCCTGGTCCGTTCGCTCCATGCCGTGGGCGTCTGCTGCGGCTTCAACTACACCTTCGGAGACGGGGGAAAGGGCACGCCGGACCTGATGGAACGCCTGTGCGAACAGGCGGGCGTCGCGTTCTCGGCCTCTCCCGCCACGGTCCTCGACGGAGCGCCGGTCAGTTCCTCGCGCATCCGCGAATCGCTCATCGCCGGGGACATCGCCCTGGCCAACCGGATGCTGGGCCGTCCGTTCCGCTACCGCCAGCAGGTCGTCGACGGCGACAAGCGCGGCCGGACCTGGGGCATCCCCACCATCAACCAGCCCTATCCGGAAGAACTCGTCGTGCCCCGCTACGGAGTCTACGCGTCCCGCTGCATCGTGGACGGGCGCAGTTACATGGGCGCCACCAACATCGGCGTGCGGCCGACCGTCCGGGACGACGGCATCGTGAACAGCGAGACCTACCTCCTGGACTACGAGGGCGACCTCTACGGAAAATACGTGGATGTCTGCCTGATCGAGTTCCTCCGTCCGGAGCAGAAGTTCGACTCGTTCGAGGCCCTCGAAGAGCAGATCCGCGCCGATATCGAAGACGTAAGAAAAATCCTTTACAATCAAAATACCCTGTGATATACTACAAGCGCTCATTTCTCGGAGAGCGGAGTATACTCCTCAAAAGAGAGGAGTCTTCACCGGCCGTTCCCTGGGAAGTCTGCGAATAAATCAATGAGGTGAATCAGCATGACCCAGCAGGAAAAACAGGAAATCATGAAAGAGTTTGCGACTCATGAAGGGGACACCGGCTCGCCGGAAGTCCAGATCGCGGTCCTCACCAAACGGATCAACGACCTGAACGCCCACCTGAAAGAGCATCCGCACGACCACCACTCCAGAAGAGGCCTTCTGAAGATGGTCGGTCACAGAAGAAACCTTCTGAAGTATCTGCAGAAGGTCGACATCGAGAGATACAGAGCCCTCGTCAAGAAGCTCGGTCTCCGTAAGTAAGTCTTTCATCAGGCAGGTAGCATTTCCTTGCTGCCTGCCTGCTTGACGTTCACGGGAGGAGCGGCACGGCACCGCAAAAGGGTTAGCAGTGAATCAAGTACCCGGAGGCACCTTCGGATATTTCATTTATTGCTAAACCTTGCAACCAGGCCTTTCCTCCCACCAACCCATACTGAAAGAGAGGAAAAGACATGTTTTTTGAAAACCACAAAGTGTACGAAACGACACTGGCCGGCAGACCTCTGAAACTGGAGACCGGCAAAATGGCCCAGCTGGCCAACGCCGCTGTTCTGGCCACCTATGGCGAGACCGTCGTCCTTTGCACGGTCACCGCGTCCGACAAACCCCGCGAGGGCATCGATTTCTTCCCGCTCTCCGTGGACTTCGAAGAGAAGATGTACTCGGTCGGCCGCATCCCGGGCTCCTTCCAGAGAAGAGAGAGCAGACCGTCTGAAAAGGCGATCCTCGCGTCCCGCTGCATCGACCGTCCCATCCGTCCGCTGTTCCCGAAGGACTTGCGCAACGACTGCACCGTCATCGCCACGGTCATGTCCGTGGACCCGGACTGCTCTCCGGAAGTGGCCGCCGCCATCGGCGTCTCCACTGCCATCGCCATCTCCGACATCCCGTGGGCCGGCCCCATCTGCTCGGTCCAGGTCGGTCTCGTCGACGGCGAGATCGTCATCAACCCGACCCTGGAGCAGAGAGCCGCTTCTGACCTGAAGCTCACGGTCTCCTCCACGGAAGATCTGGTCGCCATGATCGAAGCCGGCGCGAACGAGCTGTCCGAGGACGTCATGTTCGACGCCATCATGGCCGCTCACGAGACCAACAAAGAGATCGTCAAATTCATCAAGGGCATCGTTGCCGAGATCGGCAAGGAGAAGTTCACCTACGAGTCCTCCGACCCGGATCCCGTCCTCCTCGACGAGATCGAGGCCATGGTCATCGACGACGTGAAGAAGGCCCTCGACACCGACGACAAACGGATCCGCGACGAGCGCCTCCTGCCCATCTACGACGCGGTCCATGAGAAATACGATGAACAGTTCGAAGGCTGCGAAGGCAAGCTGGACGAGATCATGTACCTCATCCAGAAGCACGTGGTCCGCGCCTGGCTGAAAGACGAGCACAAGCGCGTCGACGGCCGCGGCATCGACGACATCCGTCCGCTGAACGCGGAGATCGACCTGCTCCCGCGCGTCCACGGCTCCGGCATGTTCACCCGCGGTCAGACCCAGGTCCTGTCCATCGCCACCCTCGGCACCCTGTCCGACGCCCAGAGACTCGACGGCATCGACGAGGACACCGAGAAGCGCTACATGCATCAGTACAACTTCCCGTCCTACTCGGTCGGCGAGACCAGACCCTCCCGCGGCCCCGGCCGTCGTGAGATCGGCCACGGCGCCCTTGCCGAAAAGGCCCTGATCCCGGTCCTTCCGAGCATCGAGGAATTCCCCTACGCCATCCGCGTCGTCTCCGAAGTCCTGTCCTCCAACGGCTCGACCTCGCAGGCATCCATCTGCGGATCCACGCTGTCCCTGATGGCAGCCGGTGTCCCGATCAAAGCGCCGGTCGCCGGCATCTCCTGCGGTCTGATCACAGGCGATGAAGGCGTCTACGGCG
>JAGACE010000010.1 GCA_017614275.1 Clostridia bacterium
ACAGGTCGGCTATATCTCCGCCGGCACCGTGGAGTTCCTCGTCGACAAAGACGGCAATCACTATTTCATCGAGATGAACCCCCGGATCCAGGTGGAACACACCGTCTCCGAGATGGTCACCGGCGTGGACATCGTCCGTGCCCAGATCCTCATCGCGGAAGGCTATCCCCTGTCCCACGACATGATCGGCATCAACAGCCAGGATGACGTCCACGTCAACGGCTATGCCATCCAGTGCCGTGTCACGACAGAAGACCCGACCAACAACTTCGCGCCGGACACCGGACGCATCTCAGCCTACCGCACCTGCGGCGGCTTCGGCGTCCGTGTCGACTCCGCCTGCTCCGGCGTCGGGTACGTCATCTCACCGTACTACGACTCCCTGCTCGTCAAAATCACCACCTGGGACACCACGTTCCCGGCGGCAGTCAAGAAAGCCCGCCGCGCGCTGACAGAAGTCCATGTCCGCGGCGTCAAGACCAACATCCCCTTCGTGGAGAAGATCCTGTACCACCCCACCTTCGAGGCGGGCCAGTGCTCCACGAAGTTCATCGACGAGTCCCCCGAACTCTTCGACATCCAGGAGTCCCGGGACAGAGCCACCCGCGTGCTGCGGTACATCGCCAACATCCAGGTGGCCCAGCCGGACCTCAAGCGCGAGATCCGCGACCTGCCCCGCTTCCCGGAACCCACCGGAGAGAGAGGCGCCGGCCTCAAGCCCATCCTGGACAAGCAGGGCCCGGTCGCTCTGTCGAAACACGTCCTGGATGAGAAGAAGCTGCTCATCACGGACACCACCATGCGCGACGCGCACCAGTCCCTCCTGTCCACCCGCATGAGGACGAGAGACATGCTCAAGGGCGCCGAGGGCACCGCCGAGATCCTGGCGGACGCCTTCTCCCTGGAGATGTGGGGCGGCGCCACGTTCGACACCGCGTTCCGCTTCCTGTTCGAAGACCCGTGGGAGCGCCTGGAGAAACTGCGCGAGAAGATCCCGAACATCCCCTTCCAGATGCTGCTCCGCGGCGCCAACGCCGTCGGCTACACGAACTACCCGGACAACGTCATCCGCAAGTTCGTGGAGGAGTCCGCCAAGGCCGGCATCGACATCTTCCGCGTCTTCGACTCCCTGAACTGGATCCCCGGCATGGAAGTGGCCATGGACGAAGTCCTCAAGCAGGGCAAGTTCTGTGAGGCCACCATCTGCTACACGGGAGACATCCTGGATCCGAAGAACGACAAGTTCACGCTCAAATACTATGTGGACATGGCGAAAGAGCTCGAGAAACGCGGCGCTCACATGATCGCCATCAAGGACATGTCCGGTCTGCTGAAGCCCTACGCAGGCAAAGAACTGGTCACCGCGCTGAAGAACGAGATCGGCCTGCCCGTCCATCTGCACACACACGACACCACGTCCAACCAGATCGCCACCTATCTCATGGCGGCCGAAGCCGGCGTGGACGTCGTCGACGTCGCCATCTCCTCCCTGTCCGCCCTGACCTCGCAGCCCTCCATGAACGCTCTGGTCGCGGCGCTGCAGGGCCAGGAACGGGACACCGGTCTCTCCCTCGACCGTCTGCAGGAACTCACCGATTACTGGGACGACGTCCGCAAGCGCTACAAGAAGTTCGACGCCGGTCTGACGAGCCCCGTCACCGACATCTACAAATATGAGATCCCCGGCGGGCAGTACACGAACCTGTATCCGCAGGTCCAGTCCATCGGCCTGGGAGACCGCTTCCAGGAAGTCAAGGAGATGTACAAGACCGTCAACGACATGCTCGGCGGCATCGTCAAGGTCACCCCGTCCTCCAAGATGGTCGGCGACCTGGCCATCTTCATGGTCCAGAACGACCTGACGCCCGAGAACATCTGCACGAAGGGCGCGGATCTCAGTTATCCGGACTCCGTCGTCTCCTACTTCAAGGGCATGATGGGCCAGCCCTCCTGGGGCTTCCCGGAAGATCTGCAGAAAGTCGTCCTGAAGGGCGAAGAACCCATCACCTGCCGTCCCGGCGAACTGCTGGAGCCCGTCGACTTCGAGTGGGCCAGAGAGCAGGTGGCGAAGTTCGAACCGGATCCCTCCGATCAGATGGTCATCTCCTGGTGCCTGTACCCGAAAGTCGTCGAAGACTACTGCCGGCACAGCCAGGAGTACGGCTACATCATGCGCATGGGCAGCCACGTCTTCTTCGACGGTCTGGCCCTCGGTGAGACCAACCAGATCAACATCGAAGACGGCAAGACCCTGGTCATCAAATACCTCGGTCTCGGCGATCTGCACGACGACGGCACCAGAGACGTCCACTTCGAGCTGAACGGCACGGCCCGCACCGTCACCGTTCCCGACCCGCACGCCTCCTCCACCGTCAAGGCCGTCACCCTGGCCGACCCGAACGACCGGAGCCATGTCGGCGCGTCCATCCCGGGTCTCGTCTCGAAGATCCATGTGGCCGTCGGCGACAAGGTCGAAGAGAACCAGGTCATCGCCGTGGTCGAAGCCATGAAGATGGAGACCGCCGTCACCGCCCGCATGGCCGGCGAAGTGGCCGAGATCCTCGTCAAGGAAGGCGACAACGTCAAGGCCGGCGAGCTGATCATCCGTCTGAAATAATGAACAACAATAAAACATTCGACACACGCAGAGTCGCGCTCATCGCCGTCATGGCAGCCGTCCTCTGCGTGCTGTCTCCTCTGTCCGTTCCCCTCTCCGCCGGCGTCCCGCTGTCTCTGGCCACCCTGGCCGTCATGCTCGCCGGCGCGGTCCTGGGTCCTGTCGACGGCGCCCTGGCCACGCTGACCTTCCTGCTCCTGGGCATGGTCGGCGTCCCGGTGTTCTCCGGCTGGCAGGCCGGCATCGGGGTCCTCTTCGGCAAGACCGGAGGATACCTCCTCGGCTATCTCCCGCTCGCGTTCTGCAGCGGGCTGTTCCGGGAGAAGCGCGCCCTGTCCGTCCTCGGGATGGCCCTGGGCACGGTCCTCCTCTACGCTTTCGGCACAGCGTGGTTCCTCATCCTGACCCACGCGTCCCTGCAGCTGGCCCTGACCGCCTGCATCCTGCCCTTCCTGCCGGGCGACGCGGTGAAGATCTTCGCCGTCTGTCTGCTCGCGCCGATCCTGAGGAACGCTTTAGAGCGACTGGACACAAAACAGAAAACAGCATAAGAGTGCATAAAGAAGACCTCCGGCAGGAGGTCTTTCATTTTGTGGTTGCAATGTGAGGGCGGATATATTACAATACTGTTAACAATTTTTTCATAATTTGGAACAAGGAGAACTGCTATGAAAATGATCCGACGTATCCTGTTTGCCCTGACGGCGGTCGCCATGATGGTCGTCCTTCTGAGCACCTCGGCCTTTGCCGCCGGAAAGAAGACCAATAAACAATATGTCTATACCTGCTTCGGCGACAGCGTCTCTGCCGGCTACGGCCTGACCGGTTATAATGCCGACTACGGTTACGACAAGGT